>JAQUYF010000013.1 GCA_028691975.1 Bacteroidales bacterium
ATCCCAAAAAACAGTTTGACGGACAGGAAGATATGCTTACGGTTATTGAGCTTATCCTCTCTCTGAAAGAGGAGTTTAAGGCCGAATATCTCGCAAGTATTATTGCCGGAGTTTCCAATTCCATCATAAAATCTTACAACCACCATAAGCACGAGTTGTTCGGTATCGGACGCTCCAAGGGAGTGCGTTTCTGGTCTGCAGTCATCAGGCAGGGCCTCATTTTGCACCTCCTTGATAAAGATATTGAGCGTTACGGCCTGATCTCCGTGACTAAGGAAGGAAAGGACTTCTACGAGCACCCGCACGAACTGATGCTTACGGAAGATAGAGAATTTTCTGAAGGAGAAGATGATGATGACGATGAAACCGCAGTCATCGGCAACACCAAGCATAATATGGGCGGAGGCGGCGGAGACCCTGATCTGCTCTCAATGCTGAAGGATGTCAGGAGAGACCTCTCCAAGAAGCTTGAACTGCCGAGTTGGGTGATCTTCAACGATCCGTCTCTCGAAGATATGTCCATCCACTACCCTGTTACCCTTGAAGAGTTGAAGAATTGTCAGGGTGTGGGCGAAGGCAAGTCCAAAAAGTTCGGACAGCCGTTTATAGAATTGATTGCCAAGTACGTAGAGGAGAACGACATTATTCGTCCGGATGATTTTATAGTAAAGTCTGTGGTCAATAAGTCAGCCAACAAGGTTTACATTATACAGAGTATTGACCGCAAACTGCCGCTGGAAGACATTGCACAGACTCGAGATATGGATTTGGAAGATCTCCTCGACGAGATTGAGACTATTGTAAATTCGGGCACCAAACTTAATATCGACTATTACATACGTCAGACCATAGACGATGACAAGATCGACGATATCTATAATTATTTTAAGGAAGAAGCAGCTTCCGACTCACTGAAAGATGCTCTAAAAGAATTGGGTCCGAATTATGAGGAAGAAGAGGTAAGGCTTGTAAGGATCAAATTCCTGTCTGAGTTGGGCAACTAAGCCATTGTATCGTATTGTCTCTACCCCAATAGGTCATTTGCCTCTTGGCATAGTGGCGTGTATTGCGTTTTATCAGATCTATCGCCTCCTCTCGGGAAACAACACCGTCAAAATATTCAAACATCTCCCTGTATCCCACGGTTTTAAGAGCGGGCATCTCTCTATATTGAACCAGACTGCGCACCTCATCCTCCAAACCGGCCTCAATCATCAAGTCCACTCTCTTATTAATCCGTTCATAAAGTTCATCCCTGTCGCGAGTCAGACCTGTTTTTTCAATTTCAAACCCTCTCTGCTTGGCAGGATTCGTCTTGTATGAAGAGAATTTGTGCCCCGTAGCGATAGTCACCTCAAGTGCCCTGACTACCCTTTGGCGATTGGCTATATCCACAGAGTAGTATGTTTCAGGATCCACCTTGAGGAGTTCGGCTTGAAGTGACTCGATACCCTCTTTATCCAGCCTTTCCATAAGTTGAGATCTGATGGTTTGGTCCGCCTCCGGGAAATCATCCAGTCCATTGCAAAGCGCATCAATATAAAGGCCTGATCCTCCCGCCATCACGATCGTATCATGACTCCTGAACAACTCTTCGAGCAGAGCGAGAGCCTCTATTTCATATTTTCCTGCAGTATAATACTGTGCAACAGTATGAGAATGAATAAAATAGTGCTTCACCTTCAAGAGCTGCTCCTCCGAAGGGACAGCCGTCCCGATGGACATCTCTTTGAAAATTTGCCTCGAATCACAGGAGACAACGGGAGAGCCGTACTTAAGCGCAAGGTTTATAGCATAATCACTCTTGCCGACAGCAGTCGGGCCAAGTACGATAATCAGCTTTTTCGCGCAAGCGTTACTCATTATCTTCTCCGGATTCGTCAGTATAGATCTGATCCTCCTCTACTATCGGCTCATGTGCCTCTCCATATTCGTCGATATCTTCATATCTCTTTGAAAACTGATCCGGATTACGTCCCTTCTCGGAAATCATACATGGATAAGAAATCTTGTTTGAAAACTCTCCTTCTCCTTCGTAGAGAAATCTGATATACCGCTCTTCTCTCAAGTCAAATACATAGTGAAATTCAACTTCCCCCTTGCGAATCATCTTCTCAAACGAAACCGCATCAATGGCACCGTCTCCCATATCAAACAGGCCGTACTCGCTGCACAATACCCCTTTCTTATCATATCCGCGGAATAGAACCATCTGATCCGGAGCAAAGCCCAAATCGTTCAGAATAAATGCATTGAATGAAAATAAAGTCATCTCGGACTTTACTTCATATACCCTGAAAAAGACTTTGCTTTCGGGAATGAGTGCTCTGTAAGTATAAATCATGACTACTTATGTTTAATAGTTGCAAATTTACTTAAATTGGAGTACTTTTACAACTCGAAATGGAATCGAATTCAAAACTTTCTGCTTCGGATTGCTACAAAAGCATTGCCTCACTATCGACCGGGGTCTATAAGGACAACGGGAGTAAGTTCCTCGCTTTTGCATATCCGGCTGAAACAGAGCAGCAAGTAAAGCAAATAATTTCGGACATAAAGAAAGAATATTTTGATGCAAGGCATCACTGTTATGCTTACAGACTCGGATACCGGGGGGATCTGTGGAGAGCAAATGATGACGGGGAGCCTTCCTCAACGGCGGGAAAACCGATATACGGGCAAATCCTCTCCAACAATCTGAGCGATGTATTGATTGTTGTAGTCAGGTACTTCGGAGGCATCAAACTTGGAGTACCGGGGCTGATTAAAGCCTACAAAACAGCCACGAGCGATGCTATTGCAAATGCTCAAATCATTGAAAAGATCGCCGGAGAGTACTTTACGCTGACATTTGACTACCTTCAGATGAACGACGTGATGAAAGCCCTTAAGGAGCTGAATATAACCCCTATATCCCAGAATTTCAACCTGAGCTGCACGATGGATGTACGGGTACGGCTGACACAGATCGAACTATTTCACGAACAATTAAAAAACATACAAATATGCCAAAAAGCTTGATTTCAATTCACGACTTCTCAAAAGAGGAGATCCTGCACATCCTTGATGTTGCAGCTGAGTTTGAAAAAGACAAATCTCAAAACATTCTGAATGGCAAGATAGTAGCATGCATCTTTTTTGAGCCTTCTACCCGTACGAGACTAAGTTTTGAAACGGCCGCCAACAGGCTGGGAGCCAGAGTAATCGGCTTTTCCGACACGGGTAATACAAGTATCGCTAAGGGAGAGACACTCAAAGATACCGTTAAAATGGTCTCCAACTACGCTGATATCATTGTGATGCGACACCCTCTGGAGGGGTCTGCAAGGTACGCTTCGGAAGTGGCCAATGTTCCCGTCATAAATGCCGGCGACGGAGCTAACCAGCACCCTTCTCAGACTCTGCTCGATCTGTACTCTGTACGACAAACTCAAAATAGACTCAATGACCTTACTATCAATATGGTAGGTGATCTAAAATATGGACGTACAGTCCATTCGCTACTTCAGGCAATGTCCCATTTTGCGCCACACTTTGTCTTCACTGCGCCTAACGAACTGATGATGCCGGATGAATACAAGACATTTCTGAAAGATAGAAAAATACCATATTTGGAAACCACACAACTAATTGAGCACCTTAATGATACAGATATTCTCTATATGACCAGAGTGCAGCAGGAAAGATTTAGTGATCCGATTGATTATGAGAAAGTCAAGAATATCTACAGACTGGATGCCGGGATGCTCGGCAATGTGAGGAAGAACATGAAGATCCTGCATCCACTGCCACGTATCAACGAGATTGCCGCCAATGTGGACAATACACCTTATGCATACTACTTCAAGCAGGCTGAAAACGGAATGTACGTAAGAATGGCAATCATAGCCTATTTACTCGGATATAAATAAATTGGAGGGACATCATCATGACAATGGAGGACAAACAACTTAAAGTAACGGCAATTAAAAACGGAACGGTACTCGATCACATCCCGGCCGAAAATCTTTTTAAAGTAATTGACATTCTGCATCTTACACAGGCAGGAAACCAGATTACCATCGGAAGTAATCTGGACAGCAAAAGTCTCGGCAAAAAAGGAATCATCAAGATATCCGAAAGATTTTTTGAAGATGAAGAGATTAACAGAATAGCTCTTGTAGCACCTCAGGCCACTATCAACATTATCAAAGACTTCAATGTCGTTGAGAAAAAGATAATCTCTATCCCGGAGAGTGTCATCGGCATCGCCAAATGCATGAATCCCATGTGTGTTACCAATCACGAAAACATTGAGACCAGATTTTCTACTATTGTAAAGGGAAAGGAAATATCTCTACTATGCCATTACTGTGAAAAAGTCACTGATTCTAAGAACTTAATAATTAAAAGCGATAAGTAGTTTTTTAATTTCGGATTGAAAGAAAAAAGATTATCTTTGTCGAATTATTTAAACGAAAAAAGATATAGAAATATGAAAAAAGCTTACAATTTTAATGCGGGCCCTTGCGTACTGCCAAAGCCTGCTATTGATGCTGCTATCGCTGCATTACAGGACTTCAAAGGGACAGGTATGTCTGTTATCGAAGTTTCTCACCGTTCAAAAGAGTGGGAAGAGGTAATGGAAGAGTGCCGCAATCTTTGGAAAGAGCTACTTAACATCCCTGACAATTACGAAGTTATCTTCTTAGGTGGTGGTGCTTCTCTCCAGTTCCTGTATGTTGCTATGAACCTTCTTGAAAATAAGGCCGGCTACCTCGAAACAGGTGTTTGGGCTAAAAAGGCTTTGAAAGAGGCAAAAGGCATCGGAAACGCTGTCTGCATCGCATCTTCAGCCGACAAGACTTACAGCTACATTCCTAAAGGTTATGAGATCCCTACGGATTTGGATTACTTCCATATCACTACCAACAACACTATTTACGGAACAGAGATTAAAGAGGATATGGATTGCCCTGTCAAATTGGTCGCAGATATGTCTTCAGATATCATGAGCCGTCCCGTAGATGTCAGCAAGTATGCTCTTATCTATGGTGGAGCACAAAAGAATGTGGGCCCTGCCGGTGTGATCTTCGCTATTATCCGCAAGGATATTCTTGGCAAGGTTACACGTTACCTTCCTACAATGCTTGACTACAGAACTCACATAGAAAATGAGTCAATGTTCAATACTCCTCCGGTATTCTCCATCTTTGTTATGACCGAAACCTTGAAATGGGTTAAGAATATGGGCGGACTGAAAGAAATCAACAAGAGAAACGTTGCCAAAGCCAAACTTTTGTATGACGAGATTGACCGTAATCCACTGTTCGTCGGAACAGCTGCCAAAGAAGACCGTTCTATTATGAATGTATGCTTCGTACCGGCACCCGGTCACGAAGATATCCAGGATGCTTTCATGGCATTTGCCAAAGAGAGAGGAATGGTAGGTATCAAAGGTCACCGTTCAGTCGGCGGCTTCCGTGCTTCTATCTACAACGCATGCCCTATCGAAAGTGTTCAGGCATTGGTTGACTGTATGAGAGATTTTGAAAAACTTCAAAAATAGTAAATCATGAAAGTATTAGTAGCAACCGAAAAACCGTTTGCAAAAGCTGCAGTTGACGGTATCAGAAATATAGTTGAGGGAGCAGGCCACACTTTGGCTCTGCTTGAAAAATATACGGCAGTTGATGACTTGTATGCAGCCGTAGCTGACGCTGATGCGCTTATCGTACGTTCAGATAAAGTGACAAAAGAGGTAATCGCCCGTGCAAAAAATCTTAAAATAGTCGTTCGCGCAGGTGCAGGCTTTGATAATCTTGACCTTGCTGCCTGCTCTGAAAAAGAGATTGTAGCGATGAACACTCCGGGACAAAACTCAAATGCAGTCGCAGAGTTGGCCATCGGAATGATGATCTATATGTCACGCAACAATTTCACTCCGGGCACCGGAAGTGAGCTGAAAGGCAAGACTCTCGGCATTCAGGCCTACGGCAACGTAGGTCGCCTTGTTGCAAAGATAGCAAAAGGCTTTGGGATGCATATCATGGCTTTTGACCCGTTTGTCAGTGCCGAGGTTATCTCAAAGGATGGGGTAACTGTCGCTGCTTCTCTTGACGAGTTGTACACAAAGTCTAACTTCGTATCACTTCATATTCCTGCAACGGAACAGACTAAAAAGTCTATCGGTTACAACCTCATTTCCAAAATGCCTAAGGGCGGATGTCTTGTAAACACTGCACGCAAAGAGGTTATCAACGAAGAGGAGTTGGTTAAAGTTCTTACAGAGAGAGAGGATCTTAAATATGTATCCGATATCGCTCCGGACTGCATCGCAGAGTTGAATGAGAAGTTTGGAAAGAGAGTATTCGCAACCGCCAAAAAGATGGGGGCTGAGACTGCTGAAGCCAATATAAACGCAGGACTTGCCGCAGCAAATCAGATTTGCAAGTTCTTTGCTACCGGAGACAGGACTTTCCAGTTAAATAAATAATACTCTGAAGTCATGGTAAAAGTAAAACCTTTTGCAGCTATTCGTCCTCCAAAAGCACTTGTAAAGGAGGTTGCCTCACGGCCTTATGATGTCCTCAGCTCTGCAGAAGCACAGGCTGAAGCAGGAGAGAAGTCTCTCCTTCATATCATTAAGCCCGAAATAGACTTTCATCCTATCGCTGACGAACATTCTCAGGCAGTGTATGACAAAGCTGTTGAAAATCTCAAGAAGTGGATTAGTAAAGGATGGCTGGTTCAGGATCCTAAGGAGTGCTACTATGTCTATGCTCAGACTATGGATGGCCGTACTCAACATGGCATAGTTCTGTGTGCCAATGTGGAAGATTATTTGACAGGCAAGATTAAGAAGCACGAACTGACCCGTAAGGATAAGGAAGAAGACCGTATGATTCACGTTCGCATCCAGAATGCCAATGTTGAGCCGGTATTCTTTGCATATCCCGACAATTCAGAGATCAATGCAATTGTTGCCAAATACGCCGCTAAGACTCCTGAATATGACTTTGTGGCCGAGGATGGTTTTGGACATCATTTCTGGATTATCGACAACGAGTCGGACATTAAGCGCATTACCGAGATATTCTCTACTATTCCCGCATTTTATGTTGCTGACGGACACCACCGCACAGCCGCAGCTGCATTAGTTGGAGAAGAGAAGCGCAAGCAAAATCCTCATCACACCGGTAATGAAGAGTACAACTACTTTATGTCTGTCGTCTTCCCTGCAAGTCAGCTGAGAATCATTGACTACAACCGTGTGGTTAAAGATCTTAACGGCATGAGTGCCAAAGAATTTATTGATGCTCTACAAAAAGATTTTGTAGTGGAGTGTCGATGCGACTGTACGCTTGACGGGGGCAAATGCGAATGTGAACTTCCTTGTCACTGCACCTCTTCAGTACCTTACAAGCCTGCCGGACTGCACAATTTCTCAATGTATCTCGAAGGTGTATGGTACTCGCTGACAGCAAAACCGGACAAGTATAATGACAACGACCCTATCGGCATACTCGACGTAACTATACTTTCAAACCTTGTTTTGGACAAGCTCCTTGATATCAAAGATCTTCGTACATCAAAGAGAGTTGATTTCGTAGGTGGTATCCGCGGTCTTGAAGAGTTGAAAAAAAGAGTTGATTCGGGAGATATGGCAGCAGCGTTTGCGCTCTATCCTGTATCAATGCAGCAACTTATCAACATTGCCGATACCGGTAATATTATGCCGCCTAAGACCACATGGTTTGAGCCTAAGTTGCGCAGTGGCTTGGCTATACACAAGTTGGAAAGATAATCTTTGCAGATATATCATTTATCCCTGAACCAATATCACGAGTTCAGGGATTTTTTTTCACTATTTTTAATATTATTTCCTAAATTTGAAAGATTTATTATCATAAACTTAATTCAATATGACTACTACTAAAAAACAGAACTTTGCGCTTCCTATTGCCATAATGTTCGCACTGTTCTTTATGATCTCGTTCGTAACAGGCCTACAAAACCCATTCGGAGTAATTGTTAAAGCTCAATTTAACGCAAGTAACTTCCTTTCTCAACTTGGAAACCTCGCCAACTTTATTGCTTACGCCTGTATGGGTATTCCTGCAGGTATCATGCTTAAACGCTTGGGGTACAAAAAAACGGCTCTATGGGCAGTCGTTGTAGGCTTTGTGGGTGTTGGAATTACTTTCCTGTCCGGAGTTGCCGAAAGTTTCGGAGTATATCTTACAGGTGCTTTTGTTTCAGGCTTCTCAATGTGTATGCTTAACACTGTCGTTAACCCTCTGCTGAATTGCCTCGGTAAAAACGAAAAACAAGGCAATCAACTCATTCAATTCGGTGGAGCATGTAACTCTATCGGAGCCACCATAGTTCCCGTACTGGTAGGTTATCTGATGGGATCAAATGAAAGCGCACGTAAGATTGCTGACGCAAATCCTGCACTTTTCATCGCTATGGGCATCTTCGTATTGGCATTCATAGTATTGTCTCTCACCAACATTCCTGAGCCACACCTTGCAAAGGAGAGCGGCAATGCATCGAAAAAGGATACGCACAGTGCATGGTCATTCCGTCACTTTATTTTCGGTATCATCACCATCTTCATCTATGTAGGTGTTGAAGTCGGGATTCCTAATATTGCCAATTTGTATATGACCCAAGGTCTTAAAATTGATGCAGCTATCGCAGGTACTCTTTGCGGTACATACTGGTTTCTGATGTTCATCGGCCGTCTTATTGGTGGTCTTGTCGGCGGTAAAGTATCAAGTAAAGTAATGCTCACCTTCACAACAGCCGTGGGTGCCGTTTTCGTATTTCTTGCAATGTTTATAAATCCTGAGTCCACTGTACACATGCCGGTATTCAATGCTAATTTGTCCTTCGGACTACAGTTGGTTCCTACCCGGATCATGTTTCTTGTTCTCTGCGGGCTTTGCACATCAGTCATGTGGGGCAGCATCTTCAATCTTGCCACTTCAGGCCTCGGTAAATATACCGAAATGGCTTCCGGTATCTTCATGATGATGGTTTGCGGCGGCGGCGTTCTTCCTGCTATCCAGGGTGCAATTGCCGACTCTGCAGGCTACCTCAACAGCTACTGGCTGATATTCGGAGGAATGATATTAATGTTCCTGTATGCCGTAGTCGGCTCAAAGAATGTGAATAAAGATATTGTAACTGAATAATTATAATTGCTATGGAAAAAGAATATGTTGTCGGTATCGACATCGGCGGGCAGTCTGCAAAAATAGGACTGGTAAACAGAAGGGGTGAGATTATAGCCAGAAAGACTATGGATACCACCAAGTATGGTACGAATGACGAGAACATCTTTATGAATGACCTGTGTGAAGCCATTTCTGCAATGATTCAGGGGGCCAAGACCAGAGAGGGAGAGGCTATCACGATGGAGAGCGTTAACGGAATAGGTATCGGTGCCCCTAACGGCAACTTCAAGGGTATCATCGAAGATGCTGCCAATCTGCCATGGGCAAAAGGAAAGACTATTGCTCTTGCCGAGTATATCTCGATGAGAATGAACATTAAGAAGGTTATGGTCGACAATGATGCCAACAATGCCGCCATCGGAGAGATGATATACGGTAATGCCAAAGGAATGAAAGATTTTATCGAAATTACTTTAGGTACAGGAGTAGGCAGTGGGATTATTATCAATGGTGAACTTGTACATGGTGCAGACGGCTTTGCAGGTGAACTGGGGCATGTCTGTGCAGTAAGGCACAACGGCAGACAGTGCAACTGCGGCAAGACCGGATGTCTTGAGGCTTACACCTCAGCTATCGGAGTGGCCCGTACTGCACGTGAATGGCTTGACATTGACAAAAGCATTGAAACCCCACTTCGTTCTCTCGAGATTATCACATCAAAAGATGTCGGCGAAGCAGCTAAAGCCGGAGACTTATTTTCCAAAAGAGTCCTGGAGTTTACCGGAGAAATGCTTGGCAGTCTGTTTGCAGACTTTGTCTCTTTCAGCGCACCTGAAGCCATTATCCTATTCGGAGGCTTAGCCAAATCATGGGACTTTATCGCAGAGCCTATTAAGAGAGCCATGGAGTCGAATCTTCTCTCATACTGGAAAGGCAAGGTTAAGATCCTTCCTTCCGGCCTGCCTGATTCGGACGCAGCCATTCTTGGGGCAAGTGCCCTTGCGTGGTAGTGTATCCCTTTTTATGTTGTCTGTATGACAGATATTTTTAACATAGACCCGTCAATATTTGCGTTTCCCGTAAACGTGTTGGCGGGTCTTGTTATTTTATTTATTGCATGGGTGGCACCGCTCCACACGATGAAACATTCAATCATCGCCACTTTACTGTTAATTATCGCCTCTATCGTGCTCGGCCTGGCCCCTGCTTCATGGCATTTCGCCACATCATGGGTTTTCATAGCAGTTATTCTATGGTTTCTGATTGTTTTGGCCTCAGCTACATTAAAGAGACTCTCTGCCATGCGCGGCAATTTCAACCTTTCCAATCTGACTTTTATCCTGCACCATGCAGGAATGTGGATTGCGGTGGCTGCAGGGCTGTTAGGCAGGGCCGATATGCAGGAAGTACGGCTGATCGCCGAAAGGACGGACTATTCCAATTCGGCAATCACTGCCTCTTATGAGGCTTCCACCCTTCCATTTTCAGTAAAACTGGATGATTTCACAGTCGAAAGATATCCCTCAGGAGAACCGTCCCTCTTTCGCGCCTGCATCTCAATAGACGACTCTTTTGAGGTTACAAAAGGCACAATAGAGGTCAATAAACCACTTTCCTATAAGGGTTATCAACTATATCTGAGCAGTTATGACTCTTCCGGGGGAAGCGATAGCCCGTACTGCATCCTGCAGATCGTGAGACAACCTTGGAAATGGATTCTGCTCGCCGGTATTGTGATGATGCTGTTCGGAGCGGTACTTTCCTTTTTCCGGTCGGGGAAGTGGAAAATATCACGATTGGTGCTTTTTATCTTTCTTACGGGAGTGGCAGTGTATGCCGTATTTATCGTGATTGGCATGCAGCTCCACTCAAAACCTCTCGCCCCTGCCCTGCAAAGTGCATGGTTTGTGCCTCATATTACGATGTATATGTTTTCATACGCACTATTAGGATGCACGTTCCTGCTTGCAGTCATTTCAATTTTTAACAGGAAGTCGGACATGCTGTCCAAAATGGACTTCACTGCCTCCTTAGGAGTTGCCTTTTTTACCATAGGAATGTTGTTCGGAGCAGTTTGGGCTAAGCAGGCATGGGGTAACTATTGGACATGGGATCCAAAAGAAACATGGGCTGCGGTGGCATGGCTCGGCTTTCTACTATACATTCATCTCCGTAAATGCAGTAATATTCCTAAAAAATTACTAATTTTGACTGTTGTACTCTCCTTTATGGCACTCCAGATGTGTTGGTATGGAGTCAATTACCTTCCTTCAGCCAAAGAGAGTGTACACACTTATATTAAATAAAATTTTACTATGAAACGCAACCATCTGTTTATCAAAATTGTAGCAGCCATACTGCTTGTTATCATCGTATTATTTATTACAGCAAGACTGGTCAACAAGGCTCCGTCAAAAGAGCTGTCTGCTTCTTTGCAAACAAAAGCCATTATTGATGACGGCGGCTGCCTTGCATGTCACAACGACCCTCCTAAATTTCCATGGTATGCCAAGCTGCCTGTTGTGAAGAATATGCTTGCAAGTGATGCGGCAAACGCTCTAAAGCAAATCAATTTGAGCGAAGCATATACTACTCTCGCAACCAATTCGCCTATGGGACAGGTCGCACTGAACAAGATTGAAAATGCAGTAACGCACCAAACCATGCCTCCTGCAAGATTTTCCGTAATGCACTGGAAATCCAAAATCACAAAAGCTAAAAGGGAGAGCCTCTTGAGTTGGGCAAAAGGTCACCGTTTAACCTTTTATAACAACGGCCTGGCGGCAGAGGAGTTTCGCAATGAGCCTGTACAGCCGATTCAAGACAGTATCCCTGTTGATGTCCGCAAGGTTATTTTAGGAGAGATGCTGTTTCATGACGTACGACTCTCTTTAGACAATACTCTTTCCTGTGCAAGTTGCCACGACTTGACGACTGCAGGTATGGACAATGAAATAGTTTCAGACGGAGTCGGGGGTGCAGTCGGGCAGATCAACTCTCCTACGGTGTATAATTCGGTTTACAATTTTGTACAATTCTGGGACGGACGTGCCAATACCCTTGCAGAACAGGCAGCAGGCCCACCATTAAATCCTATTGAGATGGCCTCAAAGTCATTTGATCAGATAATTGAAAAGCTACGGCAAGATAAAGCATTCACCAAAGCTTTTCTTGAAGTCTATCCGGAAATGAGTGAGTCCACTATTACCGATGCAATCGGTGAATTTGAAAAGACTTTGCTGACTCCTAATTCTCGGTTTGACAAATATCTTAAAGGTGACTTGACAGCTCTTTCAGCTCAGGAAATATCAGGCTATGAACTCTTTAAGTCACACGAGTGCGCTACCTGCCACAGTGGTGTCACTCTTGGAGGACAGTCATACGAATACCTGGGCCTTGCGCAGGACTATTTTGCAGAGAGAGGCACTGATATAACGGAGGAAGATGGAGGTCGCTTTAAGCAGACCGGAAAGCAATATGATATGCACCGATTTAAGGTCCCCGGACTTAGAAACATAGCCCTCACCGAGCCATATTTTCATGACGGTACTCAAAAAAGCCTTGAAGATGCCGTATCTGCCATGCTGAAATATCAGCTGGGCGTATCCGTACCGGATAATGAGATTGGTGACATAGTCGCCTTCCTCAAGACCCTCACAGGTGAATACAAAGGGATCCCGCTGACCAACGGAACTACTTCATCAACTCGTAAGTAGTGTAGTGGGAACCGTTCATGCCAATGGCTTCGTATACTTTCTGAGCCCTGGTATTGCGCTTATCCACATAGAGGCGAAGCCCCTTTACATCGGTCGTTGACTGTATGATTGTGTTAACGTGCTCATAAAGAGCGGTGAAAACACCTTTTTCTCGATACTCCGGCATAACATATAATGACTGAATCCACCAGACCCAGCCATTACGCCAGTCGCTCCACTCATCGGTTACCATAAGGACGCCGACTATTCCCTTGACCCCATCAACTTCGGCTACAAAGTAAGTACCGAGTGCAGGATCGGCAATGGCAGCTTTTACCCCCTTTGTAACAAGAGCTTCATCTAATGCCTCACCCTCTGTTTCAAGAGCCATTTTCATTTGAAAATCGACTATTTTCGCCCTGTCGGAGGCTCTGGCTACCCTGATTTTAGTTATTTCCATCTCTAATGATTTTAAGTTTAACCCACAACCCGCGAGGAATCAGCCTCCATACGGCTACCACAATAGACCATCTCCAATCCACTACTTTAAATCTCCGCTGAGAACTGATAGCCTTGAATATCCTTTTTGCAGCATAATCAAGATCCATCGTCATCGGATACTTGTGATGAATAAAGTCAGTCCTGATAAAGCCGGGTTGTATGGTAGTAAATTTGATTTTATAATGTTTATACCCCGCCACCTGTTCAAGCGCTTCAAGGTATTGTGCCTGAAAGCGTTTTGAAGCAGAATAGCAAGCAGCAGTGCCAAGTCCCTTAGTCGCAGCGATAGAGGATATGGTAGCAATATGCCCTTCCTTTCGGTTCTCACCGAAATAGTTGAATGCAGTATCCACCATTTTTACGAATCCCTTAACATTGACCTCAACGGAAAACAGCTCCCTGTCTACAACTATGTCTCTGGTATTGACTCCGTATCCGGCACAGTAAATCAGCCTGTCCATTCCTCCCATTTGCTCAACAAGAGAGAGTAAACGTTGAGGCGCATCATCCATAGAGACATCCATCTCGGCAGTGAAGACCCGACCATCCGGACATTCCATTTTCAGACTTGAAAGCAACTCCGCTCTGCGTCCCGTAACCCCTATAACAGCACCTTCGGCGGCATATCTGAGAGCAAGATACCGCCCGATACCCGAAGTACCACCTACAATTACAATTTTTTGCATCATAACTTAATAATCATGGAGAGACGGGACTTGTCATCAACCGCCTCTTCCTCAATTGAACTGGAAATGCCTGAAATAATAGTCATACTCAGATCATCGGAAGCTCCGGATTCCTTCAAAATAGAAGGCAAATTATTTGTGACCGTAAAAAATACGATAACCTGCCTGTCCTGCTCTGAAAAGTCTATGGAAAGTTCTATCCCGCCTCCTGTCTTGATAATCTCATTGCGCTGTTCCAGGTTTTCCGAACTGAAATAAAGTTGCAGACTCTCCTCAACCAGTAAAAGTATCGACTGCGTCAGCTTTGGTTTGAAAAAATGTTTATCACAGAAGTTTGTAATGGCAGTATTCATACCATAGAAATCGTAATTCTTATCTTCAATATGATATCTGAAGTTTCGTATTCTATGGATAAATGTCCTGGTCTTTTCTCTCTTAGGATGGTTGAAAATCTCATCGGGAGTACCCTCTTCGTATATCGTACCTTCATTCATAAAGAAGATACGGGTAGATACATCACGGGCAAAATTCATCTCATGAGTAACGATTGCCATCGTCATTCCGTCCTTAGCAAGCCTGCGAATAACCCCGAGGACCTCACTCACCATTGTCGGATCAAGGGCGGAAGTAGGCTCGTCAAACAAAATGATATCCGGATTCATAGAAAGGCACCTTGCAATAGCAACACGCTGCTTCTGCCCTCCTGAAAGCTCATTCGGAAAAGAATTTTCCTTGGCAGCAAGCCCCACCATCTGCAGAAGTTCCCGTCCGCGGTTCTCTGCATCTTCCCTACTGAGACCCAAAAGTTTGGTAGGACCGATTGTGAGATTATCAATAATAGATAGATGGTCAAACAAATTAAAATTCTGAAAAACCATTCCCATCTTCAGTCTGACCTTGTTAATATCTGTTTTCGGGGAGAGGGTATCCACACCGTTAATCTCAATCACTCCACTTGAGGGAGTCTCCAATAAGTTTAGACACCTCAAAAATGTACTTTTACCGGTCCCGGAGGGGCCAATAATCGAAATAACTTCGCCTTTATGTATTTCTGCATTGATATCTTTCAGAACGACTAAATCGCCAAAATGCTTTGAAAGATGCTCAACTTTTATCATTGCTTCCATATTTACTTTGTTTTTCTTCGTGGTGAAGCCTTAACTTCAATCATATTCACAAATAGAGTAAGCAGCCACGCTATCAGGAAGTAGATAGCTGCTACAAAGATCAACGGGAAGAAAGCATCAAATGTCCTGCTTCGAATAATATCACCCATCTTCGTAAGGTCCTGCACTGCAATATAACCCACAATAGAGGTCATTTTGACTAAGGATATAAACTCACCTTTATAAACAGGAAGCACTCTTGTAAGTGCCTGGGGGAAAATAATATTTACAAATGTCTGGACCTTGCTGAAACCCATTGCCACACCGGCCTCCATCTGACCTCGGTCTATACTTTCAATAGCCGTTCTGAACATTTCAGAAACGTATGCTGCAAAATTCAAAGAAAATGTGATAATAGCCACTGTTATGCCACTTATCCCGATAGAGGCGAATACTACATAAAACATGATCATCAAGAGAACCACTTGTGGAATGCCGCGCAAAAGACTGATGTAAACAGCAGCTATTCCCTTGAGTATCTTATTTTTACTCATTCGCATCGCACATACAACTCCGCCGAACAGAGTGCCGAAAATGATAGAAAGAAGCGAAATTATCAAAGTGTTTTTCAAGCCATTCAATATCATCATATATCGCTTTTCTTTGATGATATTATTGTAAAAACTCTCCTTAATATTATCAACCCACGTCTTATGACCACCGGTGACATCTTCTTTAGGCACAATAATACATGTATTGGAGGTTAGGTAAGGATCAGAATAGAGGACTTTCTGTTTTCGCTCTGCGGTAGGCATGATATGATTGGTCGCCATATCGACTTTGTGAGTCATTACAGCTGCAATAAGTCCGCTAAAGGTATATGCCTGAAATACCGGCTTCTTATTAATACTGGCAGCAAAACGCTCGACCATCTCTACATCAAATCCTGCAAGATTTCCATTTATGACATAGGAAAACGGGAAAGCCTCTCCTGTAGTACCGATTACCAAGACGCCGTCGTCTCCTGAATTTGGAATGTCCGGCGCAGTTACTGTCTGATTGTTGAAAATCCATTTGTCCACCAAAGTATCTCTCTCCCCTGATGAGACAAATTCACTCAAAAAGTGATTAAATTTGTTAATCAACCGCTCATTGCCGAAGGAAGAGATAACACATATCGAATCGACTTTGACGGAATCACGCAAGATGACATAGCCTTCATGTTCTTTCAAAAAGGCCGTGGTAGCGTAATAATCAAGCATAACGGCATTACAGACATTATCGTGAAGCGCAAGTACCATCTGATCTACATTGTCATATCTCAAAACCTTCGAATCAGTATATGTTGCAGTCGCAAATATATCCTGAGCAGATCCCGTCAGAACGCCCAAGACCTTTCCATCCAGCCAATTTTTATCTTCAGGTTCCGAATAGATAACGGCGCTTGCATAGGAGTCATAATAAGAATCGGAGAATATGACATTCTTCTTCCTTTCTGCTGTAATAGTAATACTGGAAGCAATTGCATCCACCTTACCGGTAGTAACAGCTGCTATCAAAGAGGAGAAAGGCATTGTGACAAACTTTGGAACCATCTGCTTGCTCGCGCAGAAACGGGACATCATTTCGATATCAATCCCCTCATTCATTCCATCCTTAATGAAAGTAAACGGAAAAAGAAGCGGATCGGTTCCGATTGTCAGTTCGCCAACCTTTTCACCGTAATCGATTGCCGGCATTTCTGCCGACATGTCACTTTTACTCCATCGATCAATTATTTCCTTTAGAAGCCCGCTGCTACGTATGGAGGCGAGGAAAATGTTAAATTCGTCACGAAGACTCTGATCATGAAAACCAATGCCAAACGGCTCGTAGTAAATATTGGGCTCCAGCATGGAAAGCTGAGGAGTAGTAGTGCAGAGCAAATCCGCAAGTGCTCCATCAAGAATAATCACATCAGCCTGCCCGGAATTCAACGCTGCCGTTAAATCGGTAACAGACTCCAGTCTCAAAATCTCAGCGTCAGGGAAAGCGTTTGTCGCATACTCATCATGAGTCGTCCCCATGGTAACACCTATCCTCTTGCCATGCAAATCATCCATTGAGGTAATTCGTGCAGACTTCCCCTTATTTGAGGCACAAGAGGTTGCAAAAAGAAACAAAAATGCAGAAAAAATAATTTCTAACGTCCTTGCTTTCATTGCATTATCTTCTATTCGAACTTAAATAAAGGGGAAAATCCACACATATCGAAAATGCCCCTAAGATCAGCGTTCATATCCCTGATAAGGACTGATCCGCCGCGACTCTTCACACTCTTGAGAATCGACAGGAAAATCCTCAGTCCGGAACTGCTGATGTACTCAAAATTAACACAATTGACCTCCACATCTTTGGTATTACCCGTCAAAATAGGTTCAACAGTCTTTTCAAAATCGCCTGAATTCATAGAATCAAGCCTGCCGGAAATGGTAATAATAGCCTTTTCTCCTTGTTGTTCAATTTTAGCTTCCATAATTTATTTTATTTGTTTATTTCTTATTTATTGCTTTTCTTAATGTCAAAATATTCTGATTGTTACGTCTGTTATACTCCACATCATCCATCAATTGCTTGACTAAAAAGACTCCCAGTCCTCCTATCTGCCTGTCTTCTGCAGCAAGAGTTATGTCCGGATCTTCTTTTTCTGCCGGATTGAATGGAATACCACTGTCTGTAATTACAAAAGTAAGTACGGATGCACACTCAGAAAGCTCTACTTCAAATGTCCCCGGCTTACCGGCGTATGCATACATTATCACATTCACAATAACCTCTTCCATAGATAGTTGCAAAGGCATAGCCATCTCTGGCGGAACATTAACCTTTTCAAAGAAGCTATCCATCGCCAACTTTAAAGTCTCGACTTCAGACATCTCATTTTTCAGAGTCAGGACCTCCGAATAATTTGAAAATTTTGAAGTAATCGTCAAAATAGTCAAGTCGTCGGACTGATCAGCCTTCCCTACATGCTTGGCGACATCCGCAAGAACCACCTGCACCTGACGCTTGGAAGAATAGCGCTGCTTCCCCTGCATTATGGCAAGCAATCTGTCATCTCCATATAATTCCTTAGTCTCGCTTTCAGCTTCAGTTAAACCATCGGTATAGCAGAATAACACCGCTCCATTTGCAAGTTGAGTCACCTCATCTTCATAAGGGAAATCGTGGAACAGACCAATAGGGATATTTGGCTTCATCGGGAAGAAAGAGACGGTATCATCACTCAAAAGTACAGGATGATTATGACCGGCATTGCAATACCTTAACTCACCCGTCTTAAGATTGAGTATCCCGAGAAACAAAGTAACAAACATATTTGAATCATTACCTTCAGTTATGGCATTGCTTATAGAAGAGACAATATCCGCAGGCTTTTTAAGATAAGCGGAATTGGATCTGAATAAACTTCTTGTCACAGCCATCAACAGAGAAGCTGGAACCCCCTTGCCTGAAACATCACCTATTATGAAATAGAGCAAATCCCCTTCAATATAGAAGTCATACAAGTCACCTCCTACTTCCTTGGCCGGATCCAGAGAAGCGTATATATCCAGATCTGTACGAGTTGGGAATGCAGGGAATGTCTTAGGAATCATACCCTGCTGTATATTGTGTGCAATACGTAACTCACTTTCTATTTTTTCCTTGGCAGAGGCCGTACTCTCTAAAGAAGCCATGTAGTGCACTAACTCTTTCTGCATATATCCGAAAGAATCACGAAGCTCTTTCATTTCATCCTTTGACGATATTTCGGGAAGAGCCACATTGAAATCCCCATGTGCTACTTTTTTTGCCGAAGCGGCAAAAGACTTAAGAGGAGAGGCTACTTTCTGCATGGTCAGACGGCAGAAAACTAAAATCAGCAACAAACCGAACAGTGCCACATTAAAGACAACCTGGCTCATTTTCGACAAATCGGCAAAGATATCATCCTTAGGACAAACCATTGCCAACGACCACCCTATCTGTTCAATCGGAGCATAAAAGAAGTAGCAAAGCTTATCGTCTCTGACTATCTTTGCCTCACCCGACTCTCCGTCCACCATCTTCTGACCCAAGCTTTGCATAACAGTAGGATCTTCATCCTCAAGTGCTATGGAAAAGATTGATTCATTAAGAATCTTATCCTTATCAGGGTGCACAATGAACGTACCGCCGCATCCGATAGCGAATGAATACGAGTTAGGGTATGGTTTTAGATTCTGTACCGTAGTACTCAGCCAGTCAAGAGATATATCCGCTGTCAAAACCCCGATAAACTCGCCGTTTTTATTTCTCAATATTGTGGAATAGGTCGATACAATTGATTCCCCACCACCTTCATCATAATATGGTTCCGTCCAGAAGTTCTTATCCAACAACTTGGGGATCTGATACCATTCCATGGTAAAATAATCATGGTCAGGATTGCCTAACTGCTTGACTACAACCGAGTCGCCCTGTCTATATGCAAACGGAGAGAAATAATAACCCTTATCCTTGAAATAGTACGGCTCAAAGGCTACGGCACATCCGGCAATATCAGTGTTATTGGCAACTATTTGGCGAACAAGTAGATACACTGTATCGGCTGGAAGATTTCCATCTTCCACCACCAATTTAATATTATCTACCATCTTGCTTATTCCGGACAACAATCTTTCCATTTCAAGAGTAGTCTTGGCCATGGTGACTTCAGCATTCTTCATCGCACTGCTTTCCACCGTCTTGTAGGAAAAATAAAAAGAGACTGAAAGTGTAGCAATAAAAACGATACCGACTACAATAATGATGTACATGCTGGTCCGCGCAGCAAATGACTCTCTTATTTTGAAGAACTTTTTCATTTTGACTCTGCTTTAGGTGCAACAAATTCATCATAAGGTATATCCTTCCTTATAAATCCATTCTTTCTCAGAATGTCATTGGCGAACTTATAAATGGCAGGATCAAGCGTATAAGAAGCTGTGCAGGTCTCTTTGTTAACCTGCAGTTCCATAATTTTTTCCAACATCCATCTCTGGTGAGAGAGGCTGCTTGCGATATTGTCTTTCTTCATCCATTTGCGAACAATCTCCACACTCTCTTCAGGATGGGCACGTGCATACTCCCACCCCCTGCGGGAAGCCTCGGCAAAAAGATTCATGTCTTTTGATCTCTTTCTATATGTGGATTTAAGGCAATACAGACCATCCTCAGGAATATTATATCCGTAATCCGCAAGATGAAATGTGTTATCAAGCGTCACCCTCCGGCCACAATTCATCACTTGGAAATATTCGTTATAGTACATTGTGAGAATCCCGTCAACAGCACCACTTACAAAGTAATTGACTCCGGAGGGGATATTTATCCATTGGATATTATGTTCGTTGTCCCTTGCCATGCATCGAGCCAACTCACTGAATCCGCTCGTCCATGCAGCCACTCTCTTACCTGAAAGCTCAGCTAACGAAGTAATCCCAGGCTGCGTAACGACTACAAGACCGTTGGTCTGACTGCTTTGCAAAATATTTACCAGGTCTATTCCCTCATCTTTTGCAACCATAGCCTGAAGCAATTGAGTGGAAATCACATCTGCCTCGCCATGTTTTAACCTGGAAATACTTGTCGTAGACATACCCGGAGAGACAATTTCAACATCAAGCCCCGATTCCTTATAGAAGCCTTTTTCAATAGCTACGTAGTACCCTGCAAACTGTGCCTGAGTCTGCCATTGCGGAGTAAAGATTATCTTGTGCAGCTCTTGTGCAGACAATGTCGCGCAAGAGAGCGCTAACACAAAAAGTAAATTTGTAAGAAGCCGTTTCATATTGTAATGAAATATTATCTTACAAATTTACAAAAAAAATTACCAACAAACCCTATCGGGTCATACTATTTATTTTTCAAATATGTTTCAATGTCTTTATCGCCACGTCCTGAAACAGTCAGGACTACAATATCATCTTTTTTAAACGATAGCTTCGAAAGAGCTCCAAGGGCATGAGAACTCTCCAGAGCAGGGATAATACCCTCCAGCCGAGTCAGTTCAAACGCGGCCGCAATCGCTTCACTGTCGGTTATTGCCGGAACGGATACACGACCAGTAGTAGCAAGATTGGCAATCATAGGGCCAATACCCGGATAGTCCAAACCGGGAGAGACCGAATAGGCCTCAAGCACATTACCATTATCATCCTGCATGACCAAGCTCTTCGATCCATGAAGAATACCCACTTTACCTTCATTTATGGTAGCAGCACTCTTGCCGGAATGAACACCCATACCTGCGGCTTCCGCCAAAACAATATTCACTCTTTTGTCATCTATATAATGGTAAATTGTGCCGGAAGCGTTGCTTCCTCCTCCTATGCAAGCCAGCAGGTAATCAGGATAATCACGTCCCTCTTTTTCCATCAGTTGCTTTTTAATTTCCTCACTGATAACAGATTGAAAATATGCGACCATATCAGGGAACGGATGAGGACCGACTGCGGAACCGATAAGATAATAGGTCTCCTTAAAGGTTTTACACCAATCCATCAAAGCGGCATCCACCGCATTGGCAAGTGTGCCGGTTCCGGCTTCAACACCCGAAACGGTAGCTCCAAGCATCCTCATTTTTTCCACATTAAGCCGCTGCCTCTCCATATCGACTGTCCCCATGTAGATGGTACATTCCATCCCCATCAGAGCCGCAACTGTGGCCGCAGCAAGTCCGTGCTGTCCTGCACCTGTCTCTGCAATAATTCTCTTTTTACCCATCCTTTTGGCAAGTAAAGCATGTCCGATAGCATTGTTAATCTTGTGTGCTCCGGTATGATTCAAATCTTCCCTCTTCAGGTAAATCTTACAGCCATATTTTTCAGACATTCTTTGTGCAAGATACAGAGGCGATGGCCGTCCGACATAATCTCTTAATAAAGACTTATACTCTGCCTGAAAATTAGGATCTGTTATCATATCATAATAGTGAGATTGCAGCTCATTGATTGAATCCTGCAGTACATCGGGAATGAAGGCCCCGCCAAATGGTCCGTAAAATCCGTTTTCATCTGCCAAAAAAGTTTTTCTTGTTGTCATTGTTGTTCTGTTTTTTATTGTTATTATTATTGTTATTTATTCCTCTTAACAAAAAAAGCCTGCCGCAAGTGCGACAGGCTTATATTAATACTTATAACTATAATATAATGGCTCTGCTCTCCTTACGACTTTATCAGCTGTAAGAAACGCCACCACCAATTATTTAAAGTAATATTGTTCATTTTTTTCTCTGTGTTGCAAAGGTATAAAAATAAATCTGCCATTGTATCACTATTTATTAAAAAATTAGCCATTATTTTTTCCTAACTTTGCCGGACGAAAACAAATATATTGAATACTAACTATTTAACACAATACACATGAAACACACTTTTGTTTTATTGACAGCTGCTCTATTGGCTGTTATCTCCTGCACTCCAAAAGAGGCAAAATACACTGTAACAGGCATAGTAGCCGACACTCTCCTGACAAATACCGATCTGATTGTCATCATGACCGACAACACCACCAAGGCAACAGACACAATTCCTTTTGAAAAAGGGACGTTTACTTTTACCGGCATTGCAAGCGACAGTACCTACAACACTATCTTAATAACAGCTCCGGGCGAACGCAGAGGTCTGGCCAGAGTGAACTTTATTCCGCAAAAGGGTAATATCGCCATTTCTATCAATCCTGACGAACAAATCATCGCAGGTACTCCTCTTAATGACTCTCTAAACGTTTATTTGTTTAAGGAAAAAGAAATTGTTGATCACTTCATGAAAAACAGAGCACTGCTCGAAAGCAAACTCGAAGGAGAAAAACTCGATCAGGCTATAGATGAGTTGACCGGTGTAGCAGAGACACATATCAACTCTCTTAGAGATGAAACCTATTTTGCCAACACCGATAATGCACTCGGACTTATCGTCCTTAACAATTTCGTTTCCAATTTTGAATCTATGGAAGAATTTAACAAGTATGTGGACAAAGGGGCCTCATTCATTCAAAACTTTCCAAGGGTCGTATCAGCTAAAAAAATATTAACTGCCGCTGAAAACACCTGCGAAGGAAAAACATTCTGTGACTTTACCGGCAAAACTCCGGATGGAAAGGATGTCTCTTTTTCAGACTATGTCGGCAAAGGCAAATATGTACTCGTAGATTTCTGGGCATCATGGTGCCACTGGTGTTTAGTTGAAACTCCTGTTATCAAAGAGGTTTACAACAAATATTCCAAGAAAGGTCTGGTAGTTATCGGCGTTGCAGTATGGGATGGTGACAATACCAAGACCGTAGAGGCCATGAAGGAACACGGCATCGTATGGGATCAAATCTTTATGGGAGACGACAAGAGTGCTACCGATCTTTACGGGATTCCGGGCATTCCTCAGATCATGCTGTTTGCACCGGACGGCACAATTGTCAAGAGAGATCTTCGCGGAGATGCACTTAAGCAAGCTGTAGCTGACGTAATGTAAAGTTATTAGGCTTTCTTATAAGAAACCAGACCGGCCCATTTAGCTGCAAGCTTTTTGGGCCAGTTTTTGTCCATGCACGGCCTTTCTATATAATAATAGAAGAGTGTACTGATAACAAGCACAATCGGAAAGACCACAATTACCTGCACGAAATAATTGGCAACGTAACTGTTAAAAACGGCCAGATGCCGCGTTAATTTGCATATCAGATAGAAAGAAGGGTAATGTAACAGATATATGGAATAGCACATTCCTCCCACGGTATAGACAAATTTTGATGTAAAAAACTTATTCAGATACTTCCCCTTAAAAATAGAAATAAAGAGCAGAAAAAGGAAAAGGATAAAGCCCACGTCTGAAATGAATCTTCCAAAAGCAAAATAAAACAACATAAGCATAGAGGCAATACCCAACATATCATAATAAATGCTCTTCTTGCGCAAAAATTCCGGATTCGTTAAATAAATGAATGCAACAAGGACGCCTACCAGGAAAAACTGAATCTGCTGAAAAATAGAAGAAGTCAGGTGCAATGCCTCATATCCATCTCTTAAAAAGTATGCGCACAGCATGGCACCGATCGAAATAGTGCAAATCACTGCCGGCGAGTACCTTTTCTTGCAATATGAAAAGATAAAGGCACACAAAAACGGTGCTATTATATAAAACTGAACCTCTGTCTCAAGACTCCATGTTACAGGATTGATTGGAGACCACTGTCCGTAGATAAAACAGTGAGAGTAGATCATAGTCGCTGCATAATGCTTCCAAAGTTCGTTCATCGGCATCTGTTTCAAGAAAATATGCACTATGAAGAAAAAGGTTATTGCGATAATAAACGGAGGCTGAAGCCTGGTCAGTCGTCTGAGAAAATAGCCGCCGAGAGAGGGCTTTGCCACCAACGTACGACACGGTATCGAATCGGACTGCTGCAAATAATACCTCAGGAACGGCATAGAGACAATGAAGCCGCTGATTGCAAAAAAAACCTGCACTCCAAGACCTCCTCGAGTTATAAAATAACCGAAAGAGCCGAAAATATTCTGGCCGGTCAGATAGTCATACCCAAGTGTCCTTCCAAAACAGACATTCAGATGCATCAGCATTACGATAACTATCGAAAAGAAGCGGAACCCATCTACCTCCGGAATAAAATGCCGCGAATTAGTAGCACGACTCAGCCTATCTAAAATTGCCATTGTTCGGTCTAAATACCAGTTAATCTTGCAAATTTAACAAAAAAGCTGAAATGAAAAGCAAAATAATGAGCATCACCTGTCATAATCTTTGACATTCGGCGAAAGTCTGCGCTTGCGAAACATGCAGGCTGTCACGCCCATTGTCTTGACAAGGTAATAATTCATTGCTCTTTCGCTCGCAAAGCCGCTTCTCTCGGCAATATCTCCCACTTTAAGATTACGGCTTTCATCATTGCCCATCAACTCAATAGCATATTGAATTCTGAACGAATTGATATAGGACTTAAAGTTCAACCCTTTGGCACTCAATACCCTTGTCACGTAAGTTCTGTTGGACGCCGCCTCTCTTGCCACATCCTTGATGCTAAGTTTGTTATCAAGATACAGTCTCTTCCTGGTAAGTGTTCGTTCCATGCGATCAAAAAGTTCTTCATTTGAAATTCCCCTGTGAAAACATACTTTTCCAGGATGTTTTCTCTTCAACTTTTCAAGCAACTTAGTTAGAATGTCTCTTGCCAACATAATTTTCCTCCGTTACGCTCTTCTTTTTGAAATCTTTACACCACTCGGCCGGAGTGAAGCCCGTATTTCTACCGAAGGCTGTATTAAATGTTGTCATAGAGTTAAACCCCACCATTTTAGATAACTCGGTAATGCTCAATTCAGGATCTTCTGTAAACATTTTGATTGCATCCCGAACCCTGTAGTAGTGAACCAATTGACAAAAATTCTTATTTGTCCTGGCTTTAATGGCCCTTGACAAATAGGTCTTGTTGGTAAATAACTTCTCGGCGATATCGGCAATTCTAATGTTAGGGTCGAGGTAAGTTTTTTCTTTTTCAAACAAATTGAAGAGCCTCATTTTGATCTCCTCATAATCATCGCAGCCTTCAGTATCAAGCAGCATTCTCTCTTTCGAGGGCAACTGCTCCACCTTCTCCTTATAGGAATGAGGCTTGGTAGTTAATAATTTATCTCGGTGACGGTAGATAAATGAAAATACGATTGCCATAATTACCAATAACGGCACGTATAAGATTAGGATAATTAATAATGTGTTAGTCATAAGTTTAGAATTATGGACGCTAAACTATACAAATCAACACAATCAGGCGAAAAAAATATATAACACCCGTATAACAAGGTGTATGAAAATGGAATTTTAAAAAATCAATTCTGAATTATTATTTTTTAATTTGGTCAAAACCTTTGCCGTAAACGCCCATGACATTGCCGACTGAGATAAATGCCGTATTATCGACCTCTTTGACCAACTTCAGGAGATAATTGGATTCATTTTTACGTACTATTACAACAACAACTTTTCCTTCCTCTTTTGAATACCAACCCTGACTGTTCAAAATTGTCACCCCTCTTTTTGCTTCATTTGTAATACGATCGGCTATTTCTGCATATTTTTTGGAAAAAATAAATATTTGCACGGACTGTTTGCTTCCCGATAAAAATGTATCCATCGTAAAACTGAAGACTCCGGCCATTATGTAACCATAAATAACTGTAGCCATTCTATGACCCCAACTGCCTTCGGTCGGGATAACCAAAGAAGATGCAATAATCACCATATCAATCAGTACCAATATCTTACCGGGAGAGATACTGCGATATTTATTGATCATAAGAGCGATAATATCAGTGCCACCGCTACTTCCCCCCTGAGTAAATGTCAAGGCAACACCCACTCCGGAGAGCGCGCCTCCAAAGATAGTACAGAGCAATTTGCCGTTACTGGTAGCAATCTCATTGATAAAGGATTCGTGTATCATGGACGGAACTACCTTAAAAAATATGGATGTTACAATGATGGCATAAACGGTCTTTGCACCAAAGCCCTTTCCCAACACTTTTAATGCAATTAAAAGCAATATCGTATTGATAATAAAATAGGAATAACTCACTTCAAATCCGGTACAATATTGAATAATTGCGGAAATACCGGTAACACCACCTCCCACCATATTGTTTGGGATAATAAATACAGACCACGCCAAAACATAGCACAACAGCCCCAATGTTATAATAAAATAAGACTTTACTGTTGCGAAGATTTTTTTATAACTTGTTTCCATTCTCCTTTTTTTACACCTGTTTTTATTTGATCAAATCCCTTGCCATAAACATTCATAACCTGAGAGACTGAGATAAAAGCACTCGAATCGACATCTTTTATTGCACGACTAATCTCCTGCAGCTGATTTTTGCGTGCCACAATTATCAGTACCTTCCCTTCTTTTTGAGAAAACCAGCCGATTGAATTTAAGGCTGTGACGCCCCTGTGCATATTTTGCGTCAGCATATCCGCAATATCCTGAAACTTGGAAGAGAAAACCAATATCTGTACAGACTGCTTGTTGCCCGTCAGTATAGAATCAAGGATATACGAGAATGACACCATCTGGATATAGCCGTAAATCACATCCTCTAACCCTTTATCAGGCAAGAATATGACAGAGCCTATGATAATCAGGTCGCATGCAAGAAAAACTCTACCGGGCGAAGTTTCTTTATACTTGGAGATAATAATAGCGATAATATCGGTTCCTCCGGCACTCCCGCCATTCATAAAGACCAAACCGATACCTACACCACTAAGTGTACCGCCTATGACGGCATTAATAAGCTTATCTTCAATATCCGATATCCATGGAATAATTGCTGGTAAAAACTGCAACATCAAGGTAGCCAGAATGATACAATATATTGTCTTAAACCCGAATCCCTTCCCCAATATCAAAGTTCCGAACACCAACAACAGAACATTGATAAGACAATAAGTATATGGCACCGGTATATCGGTAGCAAAAAAGATGACGGAAGCCATGCCTGTAACACCGCCGCCGGCAATCCCTTTTGGAATTAAAAAAGCAGTCCAGCTAAAGCAATAGAGAAACATCCCTACCGTCATGACAAGGTACTCTTTAATAGTTTTATAGACAGACTTTTGCATAAATCTTAACAGACAATATTGATAATCTTTGAAGGTACAACTATTACTTTCTTCACAGTCGCTCCCTGCAGAAACCTTGTGGTATTCTCATCTGCAAGCACAGCTGCCTCAACCTCTTTCGCACTCATACTCTTTGACAGGTTCAGCTTGAAACGGAGCTTTCCGTTAAAAGATACCGGATATTCAAAAGTATCTTCAACAACGTATGCATCAATAAATTTAGGAAATTCAGCAAATGAAATGCTCTCGTTATGTCCCAACAGATGCCATAACTCTTCTGCAATGTGCGGTGCAAATGGCGATAGGATAATAACGAGTGGCTCCAAAATCGATCTCTTATTGCACTTAAGATCAGACAATTCATTTACGGCAATCATAAAAGCGCTGACAGTTGTATTGAATGAGAATGACTCTATATCGTTCTGAACCTTGAAAATCAACTTATGAAGGGCTTTCAGCTCGTCAGGAGTGGCATTATCAGAGCAAACGCAAAACTCATCTCTGTCAAAATACAACCTCCACAACTTGCGCAAAAATCTGTGAACCCCATCTATCCCCTTCGTATCCCACGGCTTGGACTGCTCAAGCGGACCGAGAAACATTTCATACATTCTCAAGGTATCGGCACCATACTTTTCACAGATCTGATCCGGATTGACTACGTTGAACATAGATTTGCTCATTTTTTCAATCGCATACCCACATACGTATTCTCCATCCTCAAGGATAAACTCAGCATTGTGATAATCAGGCATCCACGCCTTAAAGGCCTCCATATCAAGTCTGTCATTATTTACAATATTGACATTAACGTGGATCTCGGTAGTATCGTATCGGTCTTTCAATCCATACGAAACAAAAGTATTGGTATTCTTGATTCTGTAAACAAAATTGGACCTGCCCTGGATCATACCCTGATTAATCAACTTCTTGAATGGCTCCAATTCACATACATATCCGCAGTCATACAAAAATTTGTTCCAAAATCTTGAATATATCAAGTGACCTGTAGCATGCTCGGTTCCTCCTATATAGAGGTCAACATTTCTCCAATACTCATCTGCCTCATGACTGACTAAAGCCGAGTCATTGTGAGGATCCATATATCTCAGATAATATGCACTGCTACCGGCAAAGCCCGGCATAGTACTCTTTTCGATCGGGTATCCACGATATGTCCAATTCTCTGCACGTGCCAACGGCGGTTCGCCACTCTCAGTCGGGAGGAATTTGTCCACATCCGGCAACTGTAAAGGAAGCTCAGACTCACTCATAGGAGTAGGTATGCCGTCTTTATAGTAGATTGGAAATGGTTCTCCCCAATATCTCTGACGGGAGAAGATAGCATCTCTCAACCTGTAATTGATCTTTCTCTTGCCAATTCCTTTTGCCTCAACATAGTCTATCGCTGCAGGAATAGCCTCTTTTACACTCATTCCATTTAGAAAACCCGAATTGCACATGATGCCGTCCTTGGCATCAAAACTCTCCTGAGAGATGTCACATCCTTCAATCAAAGGGATTATCGGCAGATTGAATGTCTTGGCAAAAACATAGTCTCTGCTATCGTGAGCAGGCACAGCCATAATTGCTCCCGTACCGTATCCGGCCAACACATACTCCGAAATCCAAACCGGCACTTTTTCCAAAGTTAAAGGATTAATAGCATAAGAGCCTGAAAATACGCCGGTCACCTTTCTCGTCTCGGCTATTCTCTCTCTTTCCGTCTTTTTCTTTACCGCAAGCAAATATTCGTCAACTGCAGATCTCTGCTCAGGCGTAGTAAGTATATCAACCCATTCACTTTCAGGTGCAAGCACCATAAACGTAACCCCAAATATAGTATCCGCCCTTGTAGTAAATATGGTCATATCATACTCCCGCTTTCCGTTGGAAACTTTGAAAATCATCTCCGCTCCTTGGGATCGTCCAATCCAATTGCGTTGCATATCTTTCAGCGAATCAGTCCATTCCAACGTCTCCATATCTGTCAGTAACCTCTGAGCATAAGCCGAAACACGAAGTTGCCACTGCTTCATCTTTTTCTGTTCTACAGGATAGCCTCCACGTACGGAAAAGCCCTCTTTCACCTCATCATTGGCAAGTACCGTCCCAAGCTGAGGACACCAGTTTACCGCTGTTTCACCCTGATATGCAATACGATACCACATCAAAGCCTCTGACTTCTCGACTTCGCTGAAATTATTCCATTCGGCGGCAGAAAACTCTTTCTGCGCGTTATTGGCTGCATTAACCTTCAGATTACCCTCTTTTCCAAATCTGACTGTAAGCTCGGCAATCGGCTCGGCACGCCGGGTATCATTGTTGTACCAATGATTGAACATCTCGAGAAATGCCCACTGCGTCCATTTATAATACTTGGGATCGCAGGTACGTACCTCTCTGGACCAGTCATAAGAAAAGCCGATTCTATCCATCTGTTCCCTGTAACGGGCAATGTTCTGCTCGGTGGTAACATCCGGATGCTGGCCGGTCTGGATCGCATACTGCTCTGCAGGCAGCCCGAAGGCATCATATCCCATCGGATGCAGTACATTAAATCCTTTCAGACGTTTATAACGGCTGTATATGTCACTCGCAATATACCCGAGAGGATGCCCCACATGCAACCCTGCCCCTGAAGGGTAAGGAAACATATCTAAAACGTAATACTTAGGCTTCGATGGGTCTTCTTTAACTTTAAATGTCTTGTTTTCAGCCCAATAAGTCTGCCACTTCTTTTCGATTTCTACAAAATTATAATCCATTGCAGGAGATGATATCAAATAATTAATACTAACCTGCAAATGTACTATTTTTGTTGGAAAGAATTGAGGCTACTTCAACCTAAATTCTACAGGAATGACAATTTTAGTGCGAACATGCTTTCCTTTAACCTGTCCGGGGATCCACTTTGGAGAGACAGAGACAGCTTTTACAGCCTCGTCATCCAGATCGTCATCTACTCCGCGCGATACTTTGACATTTGTCACACTTCCGTCCTTTTCTATGATAAACTCTACCCAGACCGTGCCCTGTATGCCATTGGCAATAGATGCCTTAGGGTACTTGACATATTTATAAACCCAGGAATCCAGAAAGTGCTTTTCATCGGAGTGAAAGAATTGTGGTCGCTTGTCACAGTCTGCAAAAGAATAGATTACCTCCTGCTCAGCCACAGCACCTTTGGAAGCAGTCAGCGACGGGAAGATATCTGTCTGATTGGAAAGCGTTTTCAAAAAATAAAATATGTAATTGCAGCTACTCTCCAAGTTATCATATAAAATAAACTTTGGTAAATCTCTGACTGTATGATACTCACGTGTCATACCCGTAGTAAAGAGCACAATTGGGATATGCTGATTGTAAAAAGGCAGGTGATCCGAAGGGAATACATCCTCGTACAAGATAGAGGGCTGTTGCACAATCGGCTCATCCTTAACAGCATCCATAACAGAAGTCAGGTCCTTCACAGAGGCCTGTGAAAATATGCTGAACGGATTTTCATCATTTCCCCTGCCCAGCATATCAAGATTTACCATCGCCTTTACCCGTCCAATCCCCTCAAATGCTCTGTTGACAAAATACCAGGAACCGGCCATACCTTGCTCTTGAGCACCAAATCCGACAAAGATAATCGAACGCGGAAACATAAATTTGCATTGAGAGACTCTCTCTGCAATATCAATCATGGCCGCTACTCCCGAAGCATCATCATCGGCCCCGGGGTAAATCTGTACGGAGGGCTTTCCATTGATCGTCATTGTATGTGTGCCGATATGATCAATATGAGCACCTACTACTATATATTCATCTCTCAACTTGGGATCATACCCCTCCACAATACCGACAATATTCAACGAACTGACAGTATCGTTTGCTTCTGCAATTGAAAAATCCTGTCCGCCTTTATCGGTAAGCATGGTTACACCGGCATCCACAAGTCTGTCGTACAAATAACCAGCCGCAAGACGTTCACCTGCGGTACCGGCCTTTCGTCCCTGAAGTGCATCGGAACTAAGGTATTCAACATGTTTTTTAAGATTGACGGCTACCTGCGAAGATTGGGCAAATACCCCAAACGAACAGGTCATCAGTAATAATACGAGGCTTATTTTTTTCATACGGCTATAATTGTTATAGACCTTATGCAAAGATAATGCCTGCATTAGTGTCGTATTACTGCTTATAAAAAGGAGTCTTTACAACCTTAGCTTTCAACAATTTGCCACGAACGCTGATATAAATCTCAGAGTCAACCTTATTGAAAGGAACTTTGACGTATGCCATCCCGACAGGCTTTTTGATCGTAGGCCCCATGGTGCCGGAAGTAACATGCCCTATAACATTGCCTTCAGCATCGCAAACATCATAACCGTGACGCGGAATTCCCTTGTCCACAAGTTCAAAACCGACAAGTTTACGTTTCAACCCCTCTTCTTTCTGCTTCAGCATATATTCCTTATCGATAAAGTCACCTTTGACGTCATTAAACTTGGTAATCCATGCCAAACCTGCCTCAAGAGGTGAAGTAGTATCGTCTATATCGTTGCCGTAGAGACAGAAACCCATCTCTAAACGGAGAGTGTCTCTTGCACCGAGACCGATGGGACTGATACCGTAATCCTTACCTGCTTCAAAGATTGCATCCCACAATTTCAAACCATCCTCATTGGCAACATACACCTCACATCCGCCTGAACCGGTATAACCAGTAGTTGAAAGAATCGCATCTGGGATACCTGCAACGGTAAGTTTTTTAAATGTGTAATACTCCATAGACATTATATCTTCACTGCAAAGCTTTTGCATGACCGACAAGGCCTTAGGACCCTGTATAGCCAACTGACAAATCTCGTCTGAAGCATTGTAAAGTTCTTTTCCTACAGTAAGTCCAAACTTGGGAGCGATAGAGCAGAGATGATTCCAGTCCTTTTCAACATTGGCTGCATTTACAACCAGAAGATATGTGACAGCATCAACGCAATAAACTATTACGTCATCAACGATACCGCCTTTCCCATTTGGGAAACATGAATATTGTGCTTTGCCCGGATACAGAACCGAAGCATCGTTTGATGTTACGTATTGAATAAAAGGAAGAGCCTTCTCTCCTTTAATCCAAATCTCCCCCATGTGGGAAACATCAAATACACCTACACCTGTTCTGACGATGTTGTGCTCCTGATTGATACCAACATACTCTACGGGCATATTATAACCTGCGAAAGGGACCATTTTTGCCCCGAGGGCAATGTGTTTGTCTGTAAAAACTGTATTTTTCATGCGTCTATATATTTGTTTTAATAAAATCTATTCGTGCCTTGCCGTATTAGCATCATATACCCATGGATCAGGGCAGTCATCTCTCTCCGCAACCTTATTCATCAGACTGTTAGCTTCTGCTATCGTCTCAAAGCCTCCAACAGCTACAACATTGTACCCATTTTTGAACTTGAAATTGGTTACCTCCATATTGTCCTTCTTCAGGCGCTCCGAATACTTGGCGGCATTATTCTGATCTTGGAAAGCTCCAACTACAACATAGTACCTGTGTGGATTGGAATGAGTTACGGTAATTGTCCCAGGCTTTTGCGGGGCCTGAACCTCAGGCTTTTGCGGAGCTTGAGGCTGTACTGCAGCAGAGTCAACCTGTGCAGCCTGTATTTTGGCAAGCGAATCCCTCTCTTGAGCAATCTCTCTCTCTTTCTCCGCTCTCAACAGTGCAATATCTTCAGAAGTGGGTTTACCCAGAAGCGAACGGAAAAAATCACATCCGCTCAGCATCATTACTGACAACAACAATATTGTCAAGATTCTAAATAATTTCATTCGTCTATTATTGATTTTCATTGTGCGACAAACTTACATGACTAATAATCATGCCTGATTGTAAAACTTCATATTTGTACAAAAGTAGAGAATAATCGCGCAACCGCAAAAAAAATGTATCTTTACGTTTTGAAGATTAGTTTTTATACTTTTTAATATGAATAAACTTAAAGAGCGAATAGCCGATATCGTAAATGTTTCCAACTACATCGATATCGAGAACGCAAGTGACAGCATAAAGAAAAATATTGAGTTCCGGGGACCGAATTTTTGGGTTCTTACCTTTGCCATAATCATAGCCTCGGTGGGCCTGAATGTTAACTCTATTCCGGTAATCATCGGAGCAATGCTCATCTCACCCCTGATGGGCCCTATCATCGGCCTCGGCTTAGGTCTCGGTACGAATGATACCACCCTGCTGAAGCACTCTCTCTCCAACCTCGGCATAATGGTGCTCATCAGTATCGCAGCCTCCAGCCTCTATTTTCTGCTTTCCCCTTTGGAAATGGAAAATCCGACAGAACTGCTCGCCAGAACCAACCCCACCATCTATGATGTAATGATTGCCCTGTTCGGCGGATTCGCCGGAATTTTCGAGATTTCCAGAAAGGACAAGGGAACGGTCTTTTCAGGCGTCGCCATTGCAACCGCATTGATGCCTCCACTTTGTACGATCGGCTACGGCATCGCAATACTCAATGTACAATACATATTCGGAGCGCTCTATCTCTTTTTCATCAACAGCGTATTCATCGCCCTCGCTACATTTATCGTAGTAAAGTACTTCAAGTTCCCCAAGGTTAAGTTGGAAGATCTGAAAAAGCAAAGAAAGCTTACCAGAAATGTCTCAATATTCACCCTGATTCTTATCATTCCGAGTATATGGTCTGCTATTGTTGTGATTAACGAAAATTCGTTCAATCAGAATGCAAAGCGTTTTATTGCCGATAATAAAGCCATAGGTTCAAGCTACATATACGACTATGATATCAGTCACGATCAGGGGAAAGGCACCATTACGATCTCCCTCGGCGGGGAGCCACTCTCTCCTTCGGAAAAGGCACTGCTGATCCGCTCCGCTGAAGGTTACGGTATAAGTGCCAATCAGATTGTGATCAATGACCACTCCATTACTCGAGAAAACCTTTCCGAGAAAGAGTTGATGAAGAGTATATTTGAGCGCAACGACGAGGAGATCAAACGCCGCGAGGAGCTGCTTGACAAGATGGACAAAGAGTTAAAAACCTACCAGAGCAAGGAACTGCCGTCAACACAGATAGCCAAAGAGCTGCTGTCACAGTACCCGGACCTTATCTCATTCAGCATAGCAAGAGGTGACTCCGTCAATCCTTCGGATATGAAAAAGAGCGAAAACATATTTGTACTTGTCAAGTGGAAAAAGCCGGTAGATCATGAAACTGTGAAAAGATTACAGAACTGGCTCTCCGTGAGACTTGATTTCCCTAACATTAAGGTGATTCAGGAACAATAAAATGGAGTTTATTTTAAGCTTTTTATTACCTCTCTTCGGAATTGAGCCGATCAGTGTCTCAGCACCTCCCTGTGATACGGCAAAGATCCTGTTTATGGGAGACGTTATGTCTCATGGACCGCAAATCAGAGCCGCACTGATAGCTGGCAAAGACTCCCTGAACTCAGACTCCTACGACTTCAGCTCCTACTTCAAATATATACAGCCACAGTTGGATTCGGCGGATCTGGTGGTCGCAAACATGGAATTTACGACAGGTGTAAAGCCCTTTACCGGATATCCTACATTCTCCGCACCCAATGCCCTGCCCGTAGAGGCCGGCAAATGCGGCATCGATCTGTTTCTGACGGCAAACAACCATATCTGCGACAAAGGGAAAAGGGGACTTGACAGCACATACGCACTCTACCAAAGGATGAATGTGGCATATACCGGATTTTATCCATCTATGGAAGATGAGGAGCATGACAACCCTTTTATCATGGATGTAAGTGGCATACGGGTTGCCTTTATCAACTTTACCTACGGTGTAAATGGAAATCCCATTCCTGAGCCGTACGTAGTAAATCTGCTGGATACGACTCATGTGACCATGGTAATCGAAAGAGCGAAAGAGCGTGGAGCCGAGTTTATTATCGCAACTCCGCACTGGGGAGAAGAGTACCATCTTGACATTTCCGATCAGCAAAAGAGGTGGTGTGACTTTCTCTATCTGCATGGTGTCAATGCGATAATAGGAACACATCCTCATGTGGTACAGAAAACAGAATATGACACCACGCACGCAACGGCCTATTCGTTAGGTAATTACATATCAAATATGAGCATCGTCAACGGACAGATAGGAATGCTTTACACTCTGACAATCAGAAAGGATGAAAACGGGCATGTATCAATCCTTCCTCCTGAGGTGAAGTATCTGTGGTGTGCCAGAAAAGGTACTTTGGGGAAGAATTATACAGTCATCCCGATAGTAGAATATATTGACAAAGAAGAAGCTTTCATTGATAAATCTCAATACCGAAAAATGGTAAGCGAATGGAACGGGATTAAGAAAAAATTTAATATACAGTAATACCTTATGATAGAAAAAAAGATTGTTCTCGATGAAGTTGATCCGGTTGACATTTACGGAGTAAACAACAAATTGTTTAATTTGCTTGTAAAGCGGTTCCCTAAAATAAAAGCCGTGGCACGAGGTTCCGAGATCTATCTTACCGGCGCTCCTGACGATTTGGAGCTGTTTGAAGAGAAGATAAAAGCACTTGTGCAAAAGCGTATGACAAAGAGTGTGCTGACGGAATATGATGTAGAACAAATCTTTGAAGTTACAGACCATTCTGCAGAGGTGGGACAAGTTGAAATGCCTGACAATGACGATTACATTATTGTTTACGGCAATGAGGGACGAGTCATTAAGGCAAGAACCACAAACCAGAAACGATTGGTAAAAGAGTACTATAAAAATGATCTTATTTTCGCTGTCGGTCCGGCCGGAACAGGTAAAACATATACAGCTATCGCTCTGGCAGTGAGAGCCTTGAAAAACAGAGAGGTGCGCAGATTAATCCTTACCAGACCTGCGGTAGAAGCAGGTGAAAGACTCGGATTTCTCCCCGGAGACATGAAAGAAAAGCTCGATCCATATCTACAACCGCTGTATGATGCACTCGGTGATATGATTCCGGCAAAGAGGCTGCAATCCCTGATGGAAGAAGGGACAATCCAGATTGCACCTTTAGCCTACATGAGGGGGCGTACTTTGGACAGAGCTTTCGTGATTTTGGATGAGGCTCAAAATACTTCGTTGGGACAGTTAAAGATGTTTCTTACCCGTATGGGTTGCGATGCCAAATTTATTGTAACGGGCGACGCCACACAGATTGACCTTCCCAATGTAAGAGACTCAGGATTGCTCCGCGGTATCGATATTGTCAAAGGTATTCGCGGTATAAGTATTATTGAATTCGGCAAAGAGGACATCGTCCGTCACCCACTGGTGACAAAAATTGTCGATGCTTTCGAGAAAGAACAGTAACTTTTCGTTTCGTTATTTTTCAATCAGTCGTACACAGCGTATGCTGGCACCGAAATCATCTTTTGAGGTGTAGTTCATCGGAAATGATGAACGGTCATAGTAGATATATCTGTAATAAGCTTTTGTCTCGTTTTTTTCTGTCGAACTCCACCAGAAGGCATACTCGTTGGAACCGCGGAAAGCACCGTGGTCCATTTGAGTATTGCCAAGAGGGATAGCGTTCCATCCAAACATATTGGCATTCTTGTTGTCAGGAGAATATGGCCACAATCTGTCGCCGTTAAAATATGCATCTACAGTCACCTTCTCTCCGAGAGTAAGCCAGTCGTTGACAAAAGGAATCTCCTTATTGTCGTTCAAAGCTTTGCCGAGATCTTCCCAATCTTCGTTGGTAGGAATACTCCAGCCTTGAGGACATACGCCCTGAGGCCCCCCGCCAAGTCCACTGCCTGATACTCCTCCTGTTGCCTCATCCCAATGGTAAAAAATGCCGAAAAGTGTCTTCGTTGCAGGAGAGTTGTTAAAGGAGACACCTACCCCATCATAAGCTAAATTCTGCGCGAACCACTCAAGATGTCCGATCTCGGTAGTGTAATATCTTGTGCCGTCACGGTGGTCAACCATCGTCTTGCCATATTTAAGACCTTTTAGAGAGCCTTCCCTCGCAGTATCAACAATAGTCACCGTCCTGCTGCTACTTGAGTTGTAGTACTCAGGGTATGTAGCAATAGCAGTAACTGTCAATGTATAAAGCGAGTCCGGAAAAGTTACCGTAACAGTGGCAGATGTAAGCGTATCTGAATAAATCTCGGGAATAAGCCATTTGTAAGTGGGATTGGCAGGATTGGTAATACCGGAGACAGTCATAGTAATTGTCTCTCCCTTATGGATGTAGGCAGGAATGGAGTAAGAAACGGAACCTTCCATATATTCCTTTGTAGCCTCATCCGTATCGCTCTTTTTACATGAAGAAAAAGCAACCGTGATTACCGCGATGAAAGCGAATAGCCTGAGTAAATAAAAAGATCTTTTCATCGATTCTGAATGATTATTAGCCTGCAAATATGCATAAAATTTACAGGTTTAACAACTTTAAAAATTTTATGTTTAAATTTGCAATACGATAAACCAAAATCGTGCCACCCACTTATGAAACTACAATCCGCACTTATTATTCCCGCTTTCTTTCTATTACTTTTTTTTAGCGGATGCACCAACTCCAACAAAAAAGAATATGTTAAAATTGAAGGCTTTACTCAGGGTGGAACTTATCATGTAATATGCAATATCCCCAACGATGTGCGCCCGAAGGCTATTAAAAAAGTCATTGAGCAGGAGTTGATTGCTATCGACAACTCACTTTCGGGCTACAACAAAAAGTCTATCCTTTCCAAGATCAATAATGGAGAAGATGTACCTCTCGACGATATTTTTATTGAAGCATTTACCGTATCGAAGCAAATCTGGTATGAAAGCAATGGTGCTTTTGACCCTTCAGCATCACCGCTGTTCGATATATGGGGCTTTGGTTTTAAACATAAAAGCCTTGTTACCAAGGCAAAAATAGACAGTATCCTGCAATTTGTAGGTATGGATAAAGTCTATCTTGAAAAAAGAGATACCGACAGCCTTACCTACATTGTTAAGGCAGATCCACGTATAACATTTAATTTCAATGCATTGGCACAGGGATTAACTTGTGATCTGGTAGCCCGCAAGATTGAAGAAACAGGCTGCTCCGATTACCTGGTGGAGGTGGGAAGAGAGATTGTCTGCAAAGGAGAAAGCCCGCGTGGCGGTAACTGGCGTATCGGTCTTGACAAGCCTTTTGACGGCAATTTTGACGAAGGCAAAGAGCTGCAGGATATCATCACAGTAACAGACAGAGGCATCGTAACTTCCGGCAATTACCGTCAATACTATGTCGAAAACGGCGAAAAATACGCCCATACCATTGATCCTGTAAGCGGATATCCTGTAAAACACAACTTATTGAGTGCTACTGTAATAGCTAAAAATGGCACTATCGCTGACGCTTATGCCACGTGGTTAATGGTAATCGGGCTTGAAGCTGCGCAGAAGATTGTCTCAGACAGAAGTGACATTGAAGTCTATCTCGTTTACGGGGCACAGGATGATATGAAAAGTTGGCAAACGGACAGCATCATGACAACCACAGAGATAAATAA
>JAQUYF010000014.1 GCA_028691975.1 Bacteroidales bacterium
GCATTTTCTTTAAATAATCAGTAGCATTTGTCGAATCTGTCAATGCTTCCACTACGTCAACTACAGAGAAATACCACTGTTGTTCTTCTTCATTCCATGCGGAACGAATTTTTTTATCTTGAAAAAGTTTGATGTTGTTCATAATTAGTGATTGTTATAAGGTTTTTGTTGTGCAAACTGCAGCCATTCCTTATTCGTTATGGCAAGTGTTATCTTTCTCACATCTTCCGCCTTCTTTATTTGTTCAATTACCCATAGCCCTTTCCGAGCAATATTATATGCACCATTTGCATCGGCATTTTTCGGCAAAGTATCAGGGCACTGGCGGCTATCATAAAATTCACCTTTTTCATTTGCCACAGGAGAAACCAAATAATCGGTGTCAGTGCCTGTAATGCTGTTGCGCATTTGCAGCGTAATTTTCAGCAGATGTAGCAAGCCTTCCCAAAACGGTTTGCCTGTTTGTGTCAGAATTTTTGCTTTTAAATCTCCGGAATAATCATTATTAAAGAACTTTTTAAATTCTTCGGTCAAATTTACTTCCCTGTTATCCCACTGATTGTTTTTTTCGGGATTACGGAACGTTTCTATACGGTTGCCGTAGGTGCAAAGTGTCCATTTAGTGCGCGTACCTTCGGCTTTAGCGGTAAATTTGTTGTAATCGAAAGCAAATTCAAACCAATCTTTGTCGGCATTGTATTTTATACTGTTGAATTTTTCAAAAAAGGCTTTTGCCTTGTCTTCGTTTTCGTAACAAGTGTAGAACAAATCTACAAATCCGGTTGTTGGGTCCATTTTGCTGGTATTCCATGCCGGAATGTAAAATAGGAAACCGCTTTGCTTGTCCAACTTTTGGAAACTCTCGAATTTGTTGGTGAGTTGGTAAGCGTGCAAAAGTCCGCCTTCGGAATCAGCATCAACTTTCTTATCAACCAAATAATTCAGCTTGTCAATCAATTTATGTCCAAATTGTTGATAAACGGATTTTTCTACCTTTTGCCGACCACGTATAAATCCGGGATTCAAATCTTCCAACACCACAATGGCATTGTATTGCACCATTAATTGTGTGATTTTGTGAATTACCTGACTTAAATAACCTTCTTTCAATTCTTTGATATTTTCAATGGTTTGCCAACTCTCTCGGGCTTTCTCACGTTCTTTTTCTTTCACGTCAAGCAAATCATGATAGTTGGTTTTATAGGTGTTACCATTGTATTCATTCACAATCTCATTAAGCGAAAACTGTTTTTTGATATTGCCGTTCAAATCAATCAACGTAAGGTAAAGCAAATGCCTTTCGCCGCGGTCGATGCCGATAATGTGTGTGGCGTTGCTCTCTTTGAGAAATGTATTCACCTTTTCGTTGATATCGTTTATGCCTTCTGCCTTAAAATTCATAGTTATTGGCACATGAAACTGAAATTTGTCAACCGTATAGCGACGGTCTTTGATAATGGGATAGTCAAATTTATCCTTTAACTTATCGTAATGGTGTCCTTTTTGCATGACTTCATCACTCCAACCGATAGACTTTTTGCGATAAAAGACTTTCGCCCGACCATTGAGTTTATAAACTACATTTGCCAAATTTTGTTCGTCAAACAGCATTTTCCAATATAGTGTGTGCATATTGGGTGTGCCTTTGCTGAAAGGTGAAAAATCCTTGTTATAGATTTGAAAAAGATAGAGCTTGCCTTCATCTACAAGTTGATTAATGTAGGATTCAGAAACTTTGCAGAAACTGATTTTATAGCCTTGCTGCTCCACTTCACGATAAAACCCGCTTAAATCTTCATAACTGTTTGTATTTGAAAATTTGAATCCGAAATTTTTCCAATCTTCATGTTTGTTAATAGAACTTTTAAAGAAATCTATCAATTTATGGCAATCATCAATATTAAAAGTTGCGCCTTTTTTATGCGTTTCATTGGCATAATTATCCTGTATATCTTTGCTTGGAGCAAATTCATCAATACGCGATTTTGAGAAAAATACTTTTGGCAACATTTTATTTGCGCCGGGCAACAATTTATAATCCATTTTTTCGTAACATTCGCCATCGTTCTTTATATTCTCCGGTTTAAAGATTTTGTTGTACTTCTTGTTCATTATGCCCAAGTAATACAATCCGTTTTTGCGAAGAATGACGCTTGCATTGTCGGATTCTTTATTGACATCCCAACCGTCGAGTAAGGTGGAGTTCTCAAAATTAAGTTTTATCTTCTCGTCGGAATATGGCTTGCGTGTAGCATAGTTGCGCACTTTATTATAAAGGGGTGTTATGCTGTCCAAAATTTCTACAATCGTAGAGAATTCGCCGTAAAAACGCTCGTCCTTGTCGGATTCGTCGCCGTTTCCCAATAACGGTTTAACAAAACGTTGCAGGTTTTTCAAAGCATCAAGCAAATCTTTGACTTTAGCAATATTGACTTTGTCCTGCGAGAGATTCTTATTTTGAGGATAAGATGTATTCAGTAAATCTTTTACCTCGGCATACGATTTCTCAATTTTGTCGAGGATATTGCATTTCTGTTTCGTTTCCTTATCGGTCAGTTCCATTCGCTCAAAATAATCCTGCACGCATTCCTCCTTTTGGACGGCTTTCAAACAATCGTTAATATACCCGATAGAAATGCTATCGAAAGATTTCAAATATTTGTTTTTACGTTCTTCATATTTCTCCGCTTTTTCGTTTTTCTTTTGAGGATTATTGTTTACAAAATCCGCCTCAATAGCTTTCGTTATTATGTTCCAATCCCCAAATAGTTGTTGCGATATGTTGGTGAGCGATAAATCGTTACGAAGGTAGATTTTGCTTAAATCATATTCTTTCAAATTAAGCAATAGATTTTTCAGCGAATGTTCGCCACTTAGAACTTTTTCGTTTATTTCTTGATAACATTTTTCAATGTTTTCCAATACCTCATTATCATTATTAAATTCTTCCGGCAGCCACGAAATAGCGTTGCGGTCGCTCAAAATCTGCTTAAATAATGGTTTAAACTGCAAGCGTTGGCTCCTATCGGTTTGCTGTTGATTGTAAAGATTGATGTATTCGTTCAATCCCTGAATTTTAGGCTTGCCCTGCTCTTCTGCCCTGCCTCCTATGACTGCATTGTAAACATCTATCTGCATTTGAGTCAATACTTCGGAATAATAATTCAACTTAAACATATCGGTAATTTCGTTCACGTTTAAATATTCCGACATTTCATCATAGAGCTTTGTAAAATTATTTTTAACGTCAGTTGCCGCCACTTTCTCAAAAGTCGATATGTTATCAATAAATTTGGGCAAGTTTTCGTGAATCAAACGATATGCAATAGCCGTCGATTTTGTCTCATCTGAATACATATTTTGGCGATTTTTATGAAAACCGGTGAAATAGGTTGTAAATTGTTCAAACTCTTTTATCAAAGACTTCGTCTGTCACAAAATCCAACAAATCTTCCTTAATAAGTTCCTTTTGGTCAATACGTTTAAAGCATTCATCTTCCTTTAATTGTTTAACTATCTGTTTCCTCAGCGTTGTCTGTATTTTTTCAAAAGTCTTTTTTTGAGATTCTTCAAGCTTTCCCATTTTATAATAAAGGCTGTACTCCGTCAACGAATCAGCTTTTCCATCATCTTCAAGTTTCAACTTAAAATCTGATAGAGCTCTTTCAATATAAGCTTTGTGATATTCGTCAATAATTTTTTTAACTTCATTGTAACTCTCTGCTCGATGTTCATCTTGCGTAAGTAACTCATTTTGTTGGATTTTCTCCAGCGTTTTTCCGACGGGCCTCAACTCAAAACGCAGTGTTTTACTCAATTGATAGAGGTTTTTGAATTCGTTTAATGTTTCCATTTCGGTTAATAATTTAGTGTTGTTCAATAACATAGATATACTGGTAGTATTGCCTGGCTATGCAGGCTTCCGCACAAGGACTTATAAAGTTAAGAATTTATTTCGATGTATATCTGTTATCCGGTCGGATTTGGATTCATCTTTATAAAGTTTTTGTACCTTTGGAGGGAAAAAATTATTACTATCATGAATACTGCATATATCATTATCGGGCTGGTGTTTATCGTCCTCGGGTTCCTTGTTAAAAGATTTCCCGTCCTGATCGCAGGATACAATACGATGTCTAAAGAACAGAAAGAAAATGTTGATGTCAACGGATTAGGACGTTATATGCGCTGGTGTCTAATATGTCTCGGATGTGTGGTAATCGCCCTGTCTATCATCTTCACACTTTTGCATTTAACTGCATATTTGAGCCTGGTGATAATTGTTTTATTGTTTGTAGTGTTGCCTTTCGTAGTCGTTGGAGCAACCAAATACGACCACAACGAAAAGAGACGTCCCCGTATAATATACGTAGCTTTCATCGTTATCTTCATTGTACTTGTTGTAAGCGGTTGTACATGGCTGTTAATATATGGCTCAAAACCCACCGTAGTAAGTGTCAATGACTCCGTCATCAGATTTGAAGGTATGGAAAGAAGTACGTTGAAAGTGACTGCTATAGCATCAGTCGAACTCACTGATTCCATCCCTGCTATCAGGGGTAAAGTTAGGGGATTTGATTATATGAGTGTCAGAAAAGGCAATTTCCGACTTAATGATTATGGCATCTGCAAGATGTACACCCATTCCTCAAAGGGGCCATATATCCTGATCAAAACGATCGACGACAAAACATTCATCATCAATTACAAAGAACCGGAAAAAGTGAAAGAGTTGTACGACAGAATTTGCGCAGCGCAGACAAGAGGCTATATTGTGAAAATCGGTGACATGGTGCCGAACTTTGACATAGTAACTCCGGATGGCGTTAAAGTCAACATTGACTCTCTGAGGGGCAAGGTTGTGATGCTCCAGTTTACCGCATCATGGTGTGTAGTCTGCCGCAGAGAGATGCCTCACATCGAAAGCGATATTTGGCTGAAGCTAAAGGATAATTCTCAATTTGCCCTGTATGGTATAGACTTAAAGGAGACTCCGGAAGAGATAGCCGCTTTTACTGCCGCGATCCCTGTCACCTACCCTGTCGCACTTGATCCTGAAGGAGCAATTTTCGGGCTCTTCTGTGAAGCAGAAGCCGGTGTAACGAGAAACATTATACTGGACCGCACAGGTAAAATCATTAAACTCACAAGGCTCTATGACGAGGCCGAATTCTCTTCTATGGTAGAACTCATCAATCGGGAACTTGCTAAGGAATAATTTTACTGAATATAAAATCTTACGCCGGCCAGAAGTTTGACATCCAAGGGGTTGCTGCTGCGAATTGTAGTGACCTTGCACTCATTCGGAAAGTAGTACAGACCTCCTGCCTCAAGGTATATGCCGGCAAGTTTGTCAAAGTTGTACTGAATACCAACAGCCCCGGACAGCGACCAGAAGATCGAATTGATGGCCTGCATCTTTTTGCCGTCAAGCTCAGCGTATATACATTTTTCGCCCATACCGCCGGCGTTAAGATAGGCATTGAAGCTCCCTCCCTGATAGAAATCCCAGCTTGCACTCAACGGAATGCCGATGAAGTGCAATTTCTGCACACTTGTATTCGCAGAAGAGGTCAGGTCTGAAACCAGTAGAGAATAAGTCACACCCGTACCTGCGGAAATACGTTTTGTCAAATATTTGTTAACGGAAAGTCCTACACTGATCGGCAGATGGTGTGTGTAAGAATATTTATCAAGATTGTTAAAAAATGTACCATTGCTGTATGACAGATAGTTGACACCCTCTATTGATGTGTTTCCAATAATCTTGTCAATAGGTACCGGATCTGAATATTGATTGTTAATAATGGCACTTGCGGCATCACCTTGTACCAGATTATCGGAATAATAGCCCCCGCCCAGATTGTGATTCCAACTGTCAGCATTTGCTCCCGATATCATTCCTCTCAGACCCACAGCCCACTTGCCGGAAGTTTTACTCCTCATTTTGGCATCTTCAGCATCCTCTTTTGCAATTGCCTGTGCCAACAGTTCACTCCAATTTGTAACGGTGTCACTATCGTCGGACTTCTTCTCAACAACTGTAATCTTCTCTTTATATTCGGCATCAATCTCACTCTTTTGCTGCTCCTTCCTATTAGACTCATTCACAGAATTAACCTCATCGTACACAGGCACTTTAGCAATGGCAGGCCTCTTTTCCATCGCAGCAAGAGATTGAGGAGCCGGAACCGACATATCTACATTTACATTAGCATAGTTCTGCACAATGGTAACAGTAGGCTCATTTACAGCCCCCTGACGGGAAATAGATCTCGTAGCAAAAAACACAACTGCTATCGCGGCCGCCACGGAAGGGACAAGCCAGCTTACGCGAACCAGCCTCTTTCTGCGAAGAGCAGAGCGATCCATATCCTGCCGCAGGCGTTCCCATCCGTTGTCCGGAAGCGACTCACCGTAGTCACCAAGCGACTGTTTCAAGGCATCAACCCATTGTTCGTCTTTTCTTTTCATACTATTACGTAAACTCAAATTGTCTTATTTACTGCATCAATATATGTGTTAATTTTTCCTGCAAGCATCTTCTTAGCCCTTGAAAGTTGCGAAGAGGATGACTTTTCATTAATCCCCAAAATCCTTGCAATCTCTCCATGTGACTTATTTTCAAATATATAAAGATTAAAAACCGTCCTGTACCCATCAGGAAGCTCTGAAATAAGCTGCATTAACACAGATTTGGGAATGTCAGCGACCTGCTCATCCTTTGGTTCTTCTTCATCAGGAATATCGTTATCTGAAACGGAACTTATCTGCATCAGCTTATTCTTTTTCAGATATTCAATGGATAGATTAACCATAATACGGGAAGTCCAGGCCCTGAGAGAACCCTCTCCGCGCCAGGAATATTTGTCAAACGAATTGAAAATCTTAATGAAACCGTCATGAAGCAGGTCTTCAGCGGCAGCACGGTTGCCGGTATATCGAAGGCAGATGGCTAATAAACGAGGGGCGAAGCCCTCATATAGCGCTTGCTGACCGTTACGATCACGTTTTTTGCATAGTTCCGCGATGTCCTGTTCCCGCATTTAGTGTTAATTAATATATGTAAACGCACAATTATCAAAAGACTGCACGATACTTTTCATTATTTTTGCAAAAATAATTGATTTCTCGGTGCAGTATTTGCTAACAATTAAGTTTTATAAGTGTAAGAACAAAAATACAACAATAAAAAATCAAAAAATGAAGAGAATTAAATATCTTTTACTGCTTGTGATTATCCTTATTCCGGCTATTCAATCCTGCACAATGTATGAACCGGAATCTGTAGCTTTAGTTACCATGAAGACAACCGGAACAAACGATTACTATTTTGTGTTAGATGGTGGTAAGACAATGTATGCGAGCGAGAGAGTGAGCTATGCCACGTCTGTCACTCCTGTTGATGGACAACGTGCCATTATATACTTTACAATGCTTTCAACAAGTATTTCCGGGTACGACTACAATGTCAAACTGTACAACGTCGGTGAACTTCTGACTAAAGAGATTGTCACTCTCGACGATCCTGCTCTTGATACTCTCGGACAAGACAAGATCAACCTTACTTCCATCAATATCTCGGGTGGATACATCAATGTGGAGTTTGCATTCTATTCTGAAGGAAATATCATGCATTCTATCAATATGCTTGATAATCAAACTATTGAACATGAAGGAGACAGCACTTTCCTTGAATTCAGACATAAGGCTAACGGTGACACCACAGGTACGAAAGCCACAGGCATTGCATGCTTCAAGTTGGGTGCATACGATCCCGCATTATCATCAAAAGATATTGTCGTCAAGGTACATACATGGGACGGCGATAAAGAATATAAGCTAAGCAAATAGAGTAAACACAACCCTGACTTATGATTTGGGAGGAGAGCTATTCTTCTCCCAAATTTGCAATAACCACATCCAAAATCATCTCTTTGCGAATCGGCTTTGTGATAAAATCATCGCAGCCTGCATTCAGAGCTTCCCGCTTATTGGAATCATTAGCGTATGCCGTTAAGGCGATAATAGGAGTATAATTGTCAAACTCTCTGATTCGACGAGTTGCTTCAAAGCCATCCATAACAGGCATCATGATATCCATGAAAATCAGGTCAAATTTCTTATTCCTTAGCGCGTCAATTGCCTCAGCTCCGTTACGGGCACGATAGACATTGTACTCACTTCTAAGCATTAAATCAATAAGTGTGTAGTTATTATCGTTGTCTTCCGCTACCAATATGTTCTTCTCCTTATCCATATTGCATTTGCTTTTACATCTTGTAAAGTTAGCCGAATTAGCAGATAAACAATACTATTCGGTAAATTTTTATTACTAATTCGTAAAAAAGACAAATCGTGCATAGCACATCACCTCGCCCTTCTTTCAAAATCACAATAATGTGCTCCCCACAGGTCATATCTCAAAAACTGACTCTGTAATTTGACTTTAAACTTTTCAAGATCTCTGTTTTCTTTCCTGCTCCAAAATACCTCCGACAGCGCCGACATTCTCGGTAGTACGGAATAGTCTATTCTCTCCGGAGATTCATAGTATTCTGTCCACATACAACCCTGTCCGCCAAGTATGCGAGACTGCTCATCCTCTGCCAAATTTTCCGGTATCAACTCAAAACCATACACTTTATCTATCGATGTCATTGCCATCGGATAAGTGATATCTTTCTCATCTTCTCTCTGCTTTGCATTCAAATAGCAGTATTTCATCGGTGTCTGAATCACATAATATCCATCTTTTACCGCTTTTGCGGCACTGCGGGCATCTCTCCAGACCAGCGGGATCATATCTTTCGGGGCATCGTGGTCTATTATTTCGTCCCATCCGAGAGCCACCCTGCCACGCTTTGAGACTGTTTCATGTATTCTCTTCGAAAAATAAGCCTGCACCTGAGCTTCATCCGTCATATTGTGCTCTTTCATAAATTGCTGCGTCAACGGATCTTGTTTCCACCACATAAAGGCACATTCGTCCGCCCCGATATGAATGTATTTACCGGGGAAAACATCCATCAGTTCGTTGAATACGTCTTCGAGAAATTGGAAAGTCTCTTCGCGAGGAGCAAGCACATTATTCTGACGATTATATATATTCCACGTAGTGGCAGGCTTTGTCTCTTTATCAGGCTCAGTACCAAATTCCGGATAAGCCGCAAGAATAGCCATAGAATGGCCGGGAACATCAATTTCAGGCACTACGGTAACATATCTCTTGGTCGCATATTCCACTACTTCTTTCATCTCTTCGATGGTATAGTATCCGCCGTATCTTGTATGATCCACTCCCGTTCCGGGAAATACCCCAATAATTGTTGACTCCCTATATGCACCGTATTCATTAAGACGTGGATGACTTTTACTCTCCATCCTCCACCCCTGATCATCTGTCAGATGCCAGTGAAAGTAGTTCATTTTGTGCAAGGCTATGTAATCAATATATTTTTTGATATACTCTATCGGAAATATATGTCTTACCACATCGAGATGCATTCCGCGGTACTCAAAGCGGGGTTCATCCTCTATAACAATGGCCTGTATGTTAAGATTCTTATCTTTTGAGTCAACAGGAAGTAGTTGAATGAGTGTCTGTACTCCGTAAAAAAGTCCCGACTCGTTGTATCCGGTAATTGTTATTGTATGTGGCGATACGGAGAGTGAATAAGCCCCCTCAACAGCCTTTTTATCCTTTTTAATCTCTAAAACAATACAATTCGCCTTAGCCTTTTTTTTAGATTGCTCTAAACTTAATCCGTAGCAATTAGAGATATACTCCCGTAAATAATTTACCGAGTTATCGACTCCTGCACCGGACGCCCTGATTACCGTCTCAGGATTGACAGTAAACTTACCGATAACCACTTGTACGCTCACCGGCTCCGGAATAATCTGTGGCGCAGGCATCTGCTGTCCCATAATCATATTTGTTCCCATAACACAAAACAAAATTGTTAATAACATCATTCTAAAGCGTTTCATATCAGTATCAGTTTAAGATGAAACTTCAAATTTACGAACAGAAAAGAATTTGGCCAAAGAATCTGTTGTCAGGAATCAGCCGAAGGATGAGCCGGAGCGACTCCTGTAACGAAAAAGGCCTCCCGGATTACCGGAAGGCCTTTTCTGTGACCCGCTTGGGGCTCGAACCCAAGACCCCAACATTAAAAGTGTTGTGCTCTACCAACTGAGCTAGCGGATCATTCTCACGAAAGAGGGTGCAAAAGTATGCATTTTGGTTGAGATATGCAATATTTTTTTACAAAATCGGCAAAAGTCCTACCACCACTCACCTGGCTTACATTCTGTCTCAATCTTGTCCTGAACCTCTTTCGACAAGTTGGCGAAAAAATCTATACCGGTCTTATTTTCTATCTCACGTACCGTACAGGCATCTTTTGTGGTCAGATAATTGGGAGATGGCGCTCCATTCAAAAACCAAAAGCCAATGGCATTGTAGGTATCAGTCGATTTGGTGTATTTGAGTACAACCTTAAAATACGCCTTAGGAATAGCCACATTTCGTCCTGAATTATCTTTAATATACTCAATTGTAGGACTTTCGGCAGTTGTAATCGCCGGTCCCGTAATCACATAGAGAGTATCACAACTTGACCGCCAGTTTCTAACCTTCCCCTCAAGTTCTCCCCAAACTCCGGCATTGAGAGTAGAGTTTTGAGCAGTCATGTTGGTATAGTAGAAAGTGGCTGTATTAGTAGTCTTGTCAACTGTTCTGTCTGCTGAAGGCAACTGATGACCCCTGTCATAACCATAAACTCCAAAACTTCTGAAAAGGTGCGGTTGACATCTTGCAGGAATCTTAGGATTATAGCCCCAGGCATCTGTTCTGCCCTCGCTTCCGATATAATCACTTGTCAAAGGATAAGCCACCCACCTCGCAATCCTGTTGAGAGTATCATAGCACATCGAGTAGTTGCGCACAATTATATTCTTGATAGAAGTATTATGGTAGATAAAGGCAAGTCCGGACTTGGAGTCATACGCAGGAAGCTCAGTCCATTTCTGATAAGTATCTGAAACCAACGTACTCGGCGTGGCATCCGGATTATCCTCAGGATTAGGATTATATATTCCTGACTGCGTCAGAAAAACGTGTACCGTCTTGCTTGGAAATGTCACAATTATCTCGGCTGTTCTGCCAACATAACTGTTGTTTTCCGTGTAGGTAAGAACTATGTCACTGCGGGATCCCTCTCCTTCCGTTGGAGAGACGCTGCACCATGAGGCTGTTCCTGCTTCAGGATAGACGATGCTGATAGTCCACTTCTCAGCACTCTTGATGGTAATAAATTGAGCTACATTATCATGCTCGACGGACTCCTTGTCGAGCTTAACGCTGCTTACAATAAGATCATCCTTCTTGCATGAGAGGATGGATACTGCCACGAGCAGCAACAATAGTGTTTTTTTAATATGCTGCATTTCTTGTTCCTGTCATTGATCCAAAGTCCGCTTTAGACTGAGGAGATATTTGATTGCTTGTAGATGTAGAAGTAGCGTAGATGCCGGCAACTCCCTTCAAAGGACCATTTCCTGAAGGGACGGTATCATCTTTAAATGTTGCATAACTGGTGGTGTACATGAAGAAATTATCCGTTGCACTTGTACCGACTTTTATGTTGCCCTTTTGCGTGGAGTTGTACATCGCCACGCCTACATGCTCATTAAGTACCTGCACTCCTTCGATATAGACATACATACTTTCATAATCGCCATTTTTCAGTTCACTGACCGTAATCTTAGTGGCAGATAGTGGAGCATTGGCCTTAGAAGTCTTGCTGGCCAGATTGTCGGAAGAAGGTTGCGCCTGGAGTAGCCCACCGTAGATAGAAATAGTACCTCCAATCAGACAAACTTCGACCTCATCACCCAGATCATAGGAGTGGGCAGATGAAAACCGAACAGTAATACCGCTGTTCTTTGATGTGGCATCCTGTATTACGAGACTCTTATTGTGGATATTGCCCACGACTCTGTCGGAGACAACGGTACCTCTTATCTTGATATTCTCCGTAACCGTATAGCCGTTAGTCGCCTGAGATTTAAACGCTCTAACATATGCAATAGACTTGAGTTCAGCCTTGGAAGGATCACTCGGCTCTACAACTTTAGCCTCATATCCGAACTTGATATCGTCGAGTCTGTAGGTATTGGACTTGCCGATATACCTGAATGCTATATGAAGATTAGTCTGGGTTGCATATCCTGATAAATCCACCACGTGTGTCTTCCACAGGTTCATTGAAGCACCTGACTGATATGTGGCATCATAAAGAGTTGTCCATGTAGCCTTTGTGAAATCGCCCGCAAAATCCGTAGATACGACAACGTCAAACTTGGAGTTGTCCGGAGTCTGATAATACCAGGCTGTTGCAAATGAAAGAGTCTTATATGGAGCATCCTTTACATTAACGGCAGGTAACTTGGCGTATGCCGTAACAGTTGATGCGGAGCTGTTGTACGGAGCTATATCCAAATATTTGTCAACAATGGTATCGTTACCGCTTGAGAAAGTTCTTGTCTTGAAACCATAGTTAACATTAGAGTTGTCACTCGTGTAGAACTCCCAACCCTCGCCTGTATAGACCTTGTAAGCCTCGACTATTGATGAGAAGTCATCACTAAACTGACTGACCCCTTGCAAAACTTTACCTTCCTGGGACACTGCAACTTCGGCTGTGAGAGTTAAAGTCTTAAAAATAACGGTGGCCGTTCTCGCATAACCTGAATTTGGAAGAATTGTAAGATTGACTGTAGTAGAAGCAGTCCCTCCGGTAGAAGATGCACTGATCCATGCTGTCTCTGTGTCATCAACTATCTCAACAGTCCATTCCTTGTTGGTTTCAAGCGTTATTGCCTGTGTGCCACCGGCAGCAGTGACCGCAACAGTTGACGGATTGACTCTGAGATACGGGGTCTCATTAACAGGATCCTTGCCACATGATGCAAAAAGTACAAAACATAACAGAATTGTCTCAAATTGTAAAAGTTTCCTCATTTTTATGATTTTAAAATATTACTTCAGTGAATACAAGTGCAAATTTATGAATAATAAACGAATCTCGAAATTTGTTGTTGTGGATAAAAATTTATACTTTTACAGAATATTAACAACTAAACATTATTAAGCATGCGGGGTATTATATTATCAATACTGCTTGGTGCCCTCGCAGGTTACCTTGCCGGTAAGATTATGAAAGGCGGCGGATTCGGTTTTTGGATCAATCTGCTGGTCGGTATCGTAGGTGGTTTTCTCGGTGGAAAAGTACTTGGCTGGCTCGGCATTGCATGGGGTTCAACCCTTGTAGGCCAGTTGGTTACGGCTGTCATCGGAGCTGTGTTGCTTCTGTGGATTATTTCTCTGTTCAAGAAGAAATAGCAACACTGTAATATTGAGCGCGAGGCCTGCAATATGGCCTCGCTTGTTGTGTAAATTAAACTTAAACTATATGCATAAACATTTATTTAAAATATTTGCCGCGGTTGTGATAACTGCCACTATTGCAGCCTGCGGTACAGTTGCCATTACGGGCAGAAAGCAGATGCTGTTTTATTCGGACAGTGAGATCACATCTCTCGCAGATCAGTCTTACAGCGAATTTATGTCCACAGCCAAAGTCTCTACAAATAAGACACAGTTGGCTATGGTTCAGCAGGTCGGCAAGCGAATGACCTCCGCACTTGAGTCATACCTCAAGAGTGTTGACCAGACCAATTATCTTGAAGGGCTTAACTGGGAATACACTTTGGTTCAAAACGATGAAGCGAATGCTTTCTGTATGCCAAGTGGCAAAATAGTATTCTATGAGGGCATAATGAAATACACCAACACTGCAGACTTTGTAGCTGTCGTAATGGGGCACGAAATAGCTCACGCCGTAGCAAGGCACGGTAACGAGCGTATGAGTCAGGAAGCAATGGTCGGGACCATTGGTTCAGTACTTCAGCAGATGATCTCCAACAATGCTTCAGCCGGCACACAAGCCCTCTTTAATGTGGCATTCGGTCTCGGTGGCGAATATGGCATCATTCTACCCTATTCTCGGAAACATGAGTACGAAGCAGACAAGATTGGTCTGATAATCATGGCTATGGCGGGTTACAATGTGGACCAGGCTCCTGTTTTCTGGGAAAAGATGAGTTCCGTCAGTTCTTCCTCGACTCCCGAATTTTTAAGTACTCACCCGAGCGACGAAAACAGAATAGCTAAGATTAAGGAAGTTATTCCAGAGGCTAAGACATATATTAAAAAATAGACAAAAACAAACAATGAGAAGTTTTGCAAGTGACAACAATTCCGGAGTGCATACGGCTGTAATAGAAGCCATTATCGAAGCCAATAAAGATCATGCAGTGGGTTACGGAGACGATCCTTGGACAGCCGCGGCTGAAGCCAAAATGAAGGAAATATTCGGACCGGACGTAGCGCCTTTTTTCGTATTCAACGGAACAGGTGCCAATTCAGTAGCCCTGCAGAGTATCACACGGCCTTTCAATGCCATCCTCTGTGCACAGACAGCTCATATTTTCGTAGATGAATGTGGTGCTCCCGCCAAAATGAGCGGAGCGACCCTCATTCCCATACCGACAAAAGACGGAAAACTGACGCCTGAGTTGATCAAGCCGCACCTGGTTAATTTTGGCGTATGCCACCATGCCCAGCCAAAGGCTGTTTACATCTCGCAAGTATCTGAACTCGGCACGGTCTATACAATCGAAGAGGTAAAAGCCATAGCGGATCTGCTGCACTCCCATGATATGTATCTGCATATGGATGGAGCACGCCTTGCCAATGCCTGCGTATCCCTCAACTGCTCAATGAAGGCAGCCACAGTAGATGCCGGAGTGGACATTTTGAGCTTCGGTGGAACCAAAAATGGAATGATGATGGGTGAAGCTGTCGTCTCTTTCAGAAAAGAGATAACCGATAATCTGAAGTTTTACCGCAAGCAATCTGCACAACTCGCCTCAAAGCAAAGATATTTGGCAGCACAGTTTCTCCCGTATTTGAGCAACAATCTGTGGTGGGACAATGCTTCGCATGCCAATCTGATGGCCCGCAAACTGCAGCACATACTGCAAAAGTACCCGCAAGTTACCTTCACACAGAAAATGGAGAGCAATCAGCTCTTCTTCACGGCACCGAAAGTTGCCCTCGACGCACTCATGAAAGAGTATTTTTTCTACTACTGGAATGAAAATATTGCCGAGGCGCGACTTGTGACATCATGGGACACGACAGAGGATGATCTAAAGGCAATTGAGCAGAGTCTTGATAAGCTTTTAGCCTGAAAAAGTAGGATTTTAAGGCAGAAAATGCCTTTCTGGGGTGAGTGATTTCACCCCCGAAATTATTTTTTCGTCCCAATATATTGTGTTTCCCGTAAAAAACAGGTGTTATTCACCACATAAAATTTGCGTCTTAGCCATAAGGGACGAGATTTGCCGGCGAAATAACATAATAAATTATGAATATTATTGGAACAGGATGCGCCCATCCTTCATTAACGGTAACCAACGAAATGCTTTCCGGCTTTCTGGACACAAGCGACGAATGGATTACTACAAGGACGGGGATCAAAAAAAGACAACTTATTTCTGATGAAAGACTGGAAGATCTCGCTACCGAGGCTGCAACAAAAGCACTTGAAAATGCCGGAGTAGCTGCAGAAGATCTTGACTACATTATATGCTCTAACGTAATAAACGAGTATATTACTCCCTCATTGAGTTGTATCCTTCAAGGAAAAATAGGAGCCAACTCTCCGTGTGTTGATTTAAATGGCGCTTGCGCAGGCTTCATATATGCCTTGGATATAGCCAATTCATTTTTTAAAAGTAAAGATATCAAAAACATCTTGATTGTATGTGCCGAAGAGCCGACAAGAATGGTGGACTGGAATCAGCGCAACACCTGTGTACTCTTTGGCGATGGAGCCGGAGCCGTTGTCCTTTCCAGAGGTGAGGATGTCATGGCAATCAAGCTGACTGCGGTCAGTAAACCTGAGCCGCTCTATCAAATGCGCAAACTTGAACACACACCTTTTATTAATAAGGAAGAGCCGGACGGCCCTCTCGTAATGAAAGGGCAGGATGTATTCAAACTTGCCGTAGAATCCTCTAAAAACGATATCAATTCCGTAATCGATGAGTGTGACCTCTCATACAATGATGTCAATTACTATCTGCTGCACCAGGCAAATATCCGCATTATCGACACCATTCGCAATACTCTCCAACAGGATGAATCCAAATTTCCTCACAACATAGAAAAATATGGAAACACGTCATCTGCAAGCATACCTATCCTTCTTGACGAGCTAAATCGCGATAAGAAACTCAAAAAAGGAGACAAATTGGTACTCTCGGCATTTGGCGCGGGATTTGTGGCCGGTGCATGTTTACTGAAGTGGTCTAAAGAATAAAATATTAACAATATGATAAAAAGTAGAATTTGTGAATTAACAGGTATTAAATATCCAATTTTCCAGGGTGGAATGGCATGGGTGTCGGATGCGAGTCTTGCAAGCGCAGTCTCAAACGCAGGTGGCCTTGGTATAATCTCCTGCATTAATGCAGATGTGGAAACGGTACATAACGAGATAATCAAATGTAAACAACTTACCGACAAGCCGTTCGGTGTCAATATAATGCTTCAAAGTCCAACTGCTGCGGCAGTTGCTCAGATAGTTGTGGACGAAAAAGTTCCCGTAGTCACTACCGGAGCCGGAATGCCGACCCCTTATATGGAGCAATGGCTCAAAGCTGGAGTCATTGTAATTCCTGTGGTAGCATCCACGGCAATTGCCGAAAAGATGGAAAGAATGGGTGCAAGCGCAGTTATTGCCGAAGGCGGAGAGTCCGGAGGACATATAGGAGAGATGAACACAATGGCACTTGTACCTCAAGTTTGTGATGCTGTAAAGATACCGGTCATTGCGGCGGGCGGAATAGCGGACGGAAGAGGAATGGCTGCAGCCTTAATGCTCGGTGCCGAAGGTATTCAGTGTGGTACGCGCTTTCTCTCTGCCACTGAGTGTACAATTCATGAAACGTACAAAAATAAAATTATCGAAGCCAATGATACTGCCACAATCGTCACGGGAAAATCTTTAGGGCACCCTGTCCGTTCCCTGAAGACTCCTTTCTCAAGAAAATTTGCTGATATGGAAAAAGATCCTTCTCAGACTGATCAGGCTATCATGGAATTTGGCAGCGGCTCGCTACGCAAAGCCGTAAAAAACGGTGATGTCAAGATGGGCAGCTTTATGGCAGGACAAAGTGCAGGAATGGTTAAAAAGATACAACCTGCAAAAGAGATAATTGAAGAAATAATACAAGAAACCGAGACCTTGCTTAGAGGTACGGATAAATATCTATAATATGGAAAGAAGAGTAGTTATTACCGGTATGGGAGTTATCTCTCCAATTGGCAACGATGTACAGACATTTTGGAACAACTTGATCAACGGAGTATGTGGGATAGATACTATTACGAATATTTCCACGGATGATCTTCCAGTTAAAATAGCCGGTGAAGTAAAAGACTTTGATGCAACAAAATATGGCATTGATGCCTCAACTGTAAGAAAGAACGACAGATATGCCTTATTTGCCCTCGCAGCAGCCAATCAAGCCATGCGACAAAGCGGTCTGGAAATGGATCCTGAAAGGTTGGGAGTCTATGTCGGATCAGGTGTGGGAGGTATCCAGACACTTGTCAACGAAACGACAAAACTCAACAACGAAGGTGCCAAATGGATCTCTCCACTGTTTGTTCCTATGATGATAGCAAACATTGCATCAGGCAACATAGCAATAGCTCACAACGCACAGGGCGTCTGCCTTCCGGTTGTATCCGCATGTGCTACGGGGACCAACTCAATCGGAGAGGCATTCCATGCAATAAAGTACGGGTATGCCGATGCCATTATTGCCGGGGGTGCTGAAGCTGCAGTATGCCCTCTCGCTATCGGAGGCTTCGCCAACAGTAAGGCATTAAGCCGTTGCGAAGATCCTAAGAAAGCCTCTCTTCCTTTCGATAAGCGTCGCCAGGGCTTTGTGTTGGCTGAAGGTGCCGGCATAGTAGTGCTGGAAGAGTATGAGCACGCTGCATTACGCGGTGCACAGATATTCGCTGAGATTTGCGGATACGGCAATAGCTGCGATGCCTATCACTATACAGCCCCACGCCCTGATGGCTCGGCTGCCGCAAGATCTATTAAATTAGCTCTTCAAGAAGCTAATTATCAGGAAAATGACATAGTCCACATTAATGCACACGGGACAGGTACTCCTTTGAATGACAAGTCTGAAACACTTGCCATTAAACTCGCCTTGGGTGAGACTGCCGCTCGACGTGCAGCTATCTGCTCTACCAAATCCATGACAGGCCATCTGCTTGGAGCTGCCGGAGGAGTGGAAGTAATAGCTGCTGCATTAGCTCTTAAAGAGGGTATTATCCCTCCTACGATAGGTTACAGTGAACCGGATCCGGATTGCGACCTTGATTATACTCCAAATAAAGCAAGAAAACTCAATGCTACGCTTGCCCTCTCCAATTCCCTTGGCTTTGGTGGACACAACGCCTGCATTGCATTAAGATAAGATAATATGACACGCGAAGAAATAAAAGAATATATTCCGCACAGAGAGCCGATGTTGCTCATAGATGAAATAGATATTGACCAGGATCATGTCGGTCACGCAAAATACACCATACGCGAAAATGAATTTTTCCTTCAGGGACACTTTCCGGGACACCCTGTTGTCCCCGGAGTAATCCTGTGCGAGATTATGGCACAGGCATGTTCTCTTTTAGTAGGAGAATTTCTGAAAGGGAGAACCCCTTTTTATGCCGGCATTGAAAATGTTAAATTCAAATCTTCCGTCTTTCCGGGAGATACATTTGAAACCACTGCCCGAATAGTAAACCGTAAAGGCATGATGTTTTTTATTGAGGCTGTAGGAAAAGTGGGTGACAAAGTATGCGTAAAGGGTAATCTGTCATTTGCCCTCATAGATAATGACAAAGTAAAAGAGATGCGATAATGGGACTGTTAAATAAAAAAGTGGCACTGATTACAGGTGCAGCAAGAGGAATTGGAAAAGCAATCGCCCTTAAATTCGCTTCCGAAGGGGCGGACATAGCCTTTACTGATATCAAAGAAGATGACAACTTTCTGAATACCGTCGGCGAAATCACATCGTACGGCGTAAGGTGCAAAGGATACATCTCAAATGCTGCTGACTTTAATCAAACCCACGAGTGCATCAACGAAATAGTGACTGATTTCGGCAGAATCGACATTTTGGTTAATAATGCCGGTATCACCCGTGATGGTCTGATACTGAGAATGAGCGAACAGCAGTGGGATGCCGTTCTGACCGTTAATCTCAAATCGGCATTCAATTTTTCTCATGCCGTCGTTCCGGTAATGAGCAAACAGAAAGCAGGAAGTATTATCAACATCTCTTCTATCGTAGGTATCAACGGTAATGCAGGCCAATGCAATTATGCTGCTGCGAAAGCAGGTATGATAGGCCTTGCAAAGTCTATTGCCAAAGAGATGGGCTCACGCGGAATACGCGCAAATGCCATCGCGCCGGGATTTATTATCACCAACATGACTGCAGTCCTGCCGGAGAATGTTAAAAAGGAGTGGTGCGATAAAATAGCCCTTCGCCGGGGTGGCACACCGCAAGATATTGCCAATGTTGCCACATTCCTCGGCTCAGAGCTTTCAAGCTACGTCACCGGACAGGTAATTGTCTGCGACGGTTGCATGTAAATTAGCTTAAAACGACACACTACTCGAATTGATAGTCCGAGACTGCTTTTATTCCGGATACTCCGAAATAGGCACTGTCTATCTTTCCTTTGACAAAGACCTTTCGTCCCAAATTGGAAGGATTATCGACCAGATTGAGTACACCTCGAATAGCCTCCTTAGTATATCCTACCGAGAAGCAGTTCGCTTTCAATGTCTCGGATGCATCCGCAGCTATCGCGAAATGGGTATTTTTAGTAAATGGTCCTATGAAGCTCATGGATGATGTGCTCATATCTCCTCCTACAATATACCCCCAGACCCACACGGTCTCTCCTATTCTGCTTTTGGCCGCATTTACGGTAAGCGCAGTAGCTGCGGTTGATCCGTCTCCGCCATAGTAGCCGTCACCGATAAGTATCTTCTCTGTAATCCGGACTACAGTTGTATCCAGCACTATGCTGAATGATGATTCCGATTTGCTTGTAGATGCGTCCAGCTCGATGAAGTGAATCTCACCCGCTCCGAATGTACGGCTAAACAGAGCCTGTGTCGAGTCTCCGGCTGCAAAGAAGAAGTCCACATTCGCGGCCTTGATATATGCAATCCGAGTCTCAGAATAAGAATATGGCAGTTTACTTCCCTCCTGGACAATCATAATCTGTCCACCACTGAACTTGTCTGTAAACTTTTGTGTAAAACTCAGCTTCACTCCGGAGTTAAGTTGTTTGCACAAAAAAGAGACAACAACCCGCTCTCCATTTGACACTACAATTACCTTATGGTCGCCATATTGCGGGGATTCAAACTCGGGAACATCAAACTCCCGCGAGATAAGTGATATCTCGTAAGTCCCCGAAGGTACCGAGATTTCGGCAGGTCTCTGCCCGTATTTCCCTGAATAGAGTGTATCACCTGAATTACCTTTTATCGTTAAGATAAAGGCATTTGTATCGAGCATACTGCCCGACTTTGTAAGAGTACTCTCTAACGGTTTGACAATGCGGAAAGTGATGGATCCATCCGGTTCCGCTGACTGAGGCACCTTTTGACAGGATGCCAATACTATGGAGGAGATTACCCCCAACAGCACAAATCTTTTCATATAACCTCCTATTTTTATGTTAAAATGCGGTGACAAGATAGAAAAAAACAAGTGAACTTCCGCATTTATGCAAATCACAGGTAAAAAAATATCTTTTGTTAAAAAAAAGTCATAATTTTGTTAAAGACTTAAACAACAAAAAATATGTATAAAATCACTTCTCACCCTATTCTTGACATTCCACAGGAAGACTTGGTGGAATTTTATTTTGAAGGACATTTGGTAAAAGGGCAAAAGGGCAACACCATTGCTGCGGCTCTTCATCAGGCAGGATATCCGATACACCAGCATAGTTTGAAAGAGAGAAACAGGACTCTCGAGTGCGGTATAGGCAAGTGCGGTGCCTGCGAAATGATGGTGGACGGACAGGTACGCCGTATTTGCATTACCAAGGTTGACAATGTCAAACATGTCGAGAGAATAGGTGATGCCAACGAACACCCTGCAAACGGAGATATGTTTAACAATGTAATCATCGACGAAAAGAAGATGGATACGCACAAGAAGATTTACAAAACTTCAGTTGCTATCATTGGAGCAGGCCCTTCCGGACTCGCCGTCAGAGAAGAGTTAAATAAAGCTGGTGTTGACAATCTTGTACTCGACAACAACGACAAGATCGGTGGACAGTTTCTGATGCAGACTCATCAATTTTTCTTCTTTGAAAAGGAGCGCAGATTTGGTGGCATGAGAGGTTTTGACATTGCAAAGACTCTGGCAGGTGAATCACTTGACGGAATTATGCTCAATTGTGTAGTATGGGATATTCTTCAGGATAAGCGTCTTGCCGTCAAAAATATTGAGACTCAAGAGGTATTCTATGTAGATGCAGATCAATTGGTAATCGCTACCGGTGCTCTACCGTTTATGCCTGCATTTAAAAATGACGATATGCCGGGAGTATTTACTGCAGCTGTTGTTCAGAGGATGATGAATAAAGAGTTTACCCTGCTCGGAAAGAATATTCTGACAGTGGGTGCCGGTAATATCGGTTATTTGACATCATATCAGGCTATGCAGGCCGGTGCTAATGTAAAGGCTATAATTGAGGCTATGCCAAATGAGGGGGGCTTCCCTGTTCAAGCTAACAGGGTACGCCGTCTCGGTATTCCAATTATGACGTCTCACGTGCTTTTGGAAGCTATTCCTAATAAAGACAGGAGCGGCATCGTAGGAGCAATCATCGCAAAATGTGAAAATTTTAAACCTATTCCTGGGACGGAACAAAGAATTGACGGCATCGACTGCATCAATATATGTACGGGATTATTACCTGACAATCAGCTCTTTAGAAAAGGAGTTGAGGTGTTTGGACGTGCATGCCACGGAGTTGGAGACTCTGTTCGTATCGGAGAAGGGACATCAGCTGTTCTTCGTGGAAAACAGTGTGCTTACGAAATTATGCAGGATATGGGCAAACGTATCAATTATGATGCTTATCTTGCGCTGTCCAAAGAATATATTGACTCTCAGCAGCACCCTACACGCATTCTCGAGGCTCCACGCAAACCTTCGGCAGAGCGTATGGCAGAGAAAGGCTTTGTGATGGCAGACTGTCTCTTCGGATTTGCCTGCAACCCTTGCTCGTTTGCCTGCAAGCATGGTGCTATTACAAAGAGTTCCACATCAGCAGTGCCTATTATCGATTACGATAAATGTATCGGCTGTATGGATTGTGTCTCACAATGTCCGGGACTCGCCATATTCGGCTACAGAACTGCAAAGAAGCAGTTATACCTCCCTATCGAATACGCAGTTACTGAAGGTAGCGAGGTCTTTTTAGTTGATGACAATGGTGCAAAAGTGGGTGAAGGGAAGATTGACAAGGTGCTCATGAAGCCGAACAAGACTAATGTGGCTGTTGTTACAGCTTCAAAGATATACGATGAGAAGTCTGATGAAGATTTGCTGAAAGCACGCGGCTTTATTGTCAAAGAGAAATACCCTGCACCTCTTGCCATATCACCTGCTGCTGCAGATGATGCCGATACGTATATCTGTCACTGCGAGGATGTCAAGTTAAAAGACTTGCTTGCTCTGTTGGGCGACAGAAAGACAATAACCGCACACGAACTGAAGCATATTTCCCGAATAGGGATGGGAGTATGCCGCGGAAGTCGCTGCCTTCCAAGAGCAAAACAGGCCCTGCGCAGCTATGGAATTGAGGTGGTGGGAGATTTCACTCCACGAGGCCCTATGGCTAATCTTGTCGAGATCGGAAATGTATGCAACAGAGATAAGGATGATCAACTGATCACCTCTGCAAAAGTAACGGAAGCCAAGAGTGTTAAAGTTGGTGCATTTGTCGCAGGTGGTGGCATGGCCGGTTCAGCGACTTTCAGATATTTGGCTCAAGCAGGATACAAACCTGTCCTTATCAATATGGATCACGGCAGTTCATGGAGAAATATTGCCGGCGGACGCCCTGCATTCTCACTCCCTGCACTTGCCGATATCGCAAACAACAACTTACAGATATTCAAGGATCTGCAAAAAGAAAGGAATATTGACTTCAAACTCACAAGATATGTAAGCTTTGCACACGATGAGGCTAATTACAAGGCACTTGAGGCATCAATCGCATGGTCTGACGCTTATATGATCGAGCAGAAAGACTTCTGTCGCGAGATCTCCGAGTATTTCAATCCCAACCTGAAGATCTACTCTCACGCCCTTATCTCACGTGACTGCTGGCAGGCCACTCCCGGCAAGACTATTGATACCGTACGTCAGATCGGCATCAAGCATGGCGGCGTTGTTTATGAGAATACGGAGCTTGTCAATGTTGCGAAGGTCGGCGATCTGTATCACATCCTGGTTCGTATGCCTGACGGCAAATATGTAAATTATGAAACAGAGGTATTTGTCAATGCACTTGGCGCAGGAGCAGAGAAGTTTGCAAGTCAACTCGGCATCGAAACCCACCTCTTCCCTGTTCGACACCAGGCTTTCATTACAAAGAGGCTGCCTCTTATCGGAAAGGATGGCGATTCTCTGGATATGTTAATTGACAGACGTAAATATAAGGGCTTCTCCGCTGTTTACGGACAGCAGTTGGCTGAGACCGGACAGATTATTGGGTGCGCTTCTCCTGCAAACGATGCTACGGATTCGTTCAAGAACTTGAAGGTCAATACTCAATCATTCCTGGAGATTGTGTCTGAAGTATTTACGGACTGGATTCCTAAGTTGAAAGGAATGAGTTTCCAAGCTACATGGTGCGGCTATTATACAGAGCCGCGCTATATTGTGGACCCTAAGTTAGGATTGTTTGTAGGTATGCGCGGACACGGCTTCATGTTGTCTCAGTACATTGGCAAGATGTATGTGGATTATCTGCAGGGCAAGCCCGTACCGGATTATTTCCACAAGATGGCTCTCAACGAAGAAGGCCTGTCAGAGCAGGCTTTCAAGTAAGATATTGTTATAGCTGTTATCTCTGCGTACGCAGTTTGTACTCTTCAAGGGCCTTTTTCATTTCAACTCGTCCCATTTTAGAGATAGCTTCGGCTTTGTCATAATCAAAAGAGCCATACTTGTTCATCGGTATATCGATGAGGATATCCGGCGGAGTAAGTTGCAATGAAAGTGCTCCATTTTGCTGAATCATCAGAGAGAAAGATTTGCTGAGCAGAGAGAAATAATTTCTGTCCGGGTGCTCTTTCTCCTCTTTAATCTGCTGCTTGATAAGTGCGGAAACATCCGGTATTGTCGGCAAAAGAGACTTTTTCTGATCCCTGCGACTGATAGCCACTCGCTTCAGCTCGTGCAAATCATGGCAGTCTCGACCTGAAACATTGATAGCCACAAGTATATCACCCTGAGTACGTTTAACTCTGTTCAGGGGGATGGGATTGATTACGCCACCATCAACCAGTACCCCGCCATTGTACTTGACAGGAGTGAAGAAAGCCGGAATCGAGATCGATGCACGGATAGCACTGTACAAACTCCCGGTATCGAAGACCACCTCCTTACTGTTTTTTACGTCTGTTGCTACCGCACAAAACGAAGTAGGCAAATCCTCAATCTTGGCATCAGGCACCACCTCCTCAAACTTTTTTATCACCTTTTCGCCCTTAACGAGATGATTTCTGCCAAGCGACATATCTACCAGTGAAAGCATCTGCCTCGTACTGCGGGTAAACATCCAATCTTTAGCCTGTTCCAACTGCCCTGAAGCATACAGCCCTCCGATTAAAGCACCCATTGAGGTCCCTGCCACTGAAGTAATTTCAAAACCCTGAGCTTCAAGCTCCTCTATGGCTCCAATATGAGCGAAGCCTCTTGCTCCACCACTCGATAATACCAAAGCTACTTTTTGTCCCATATCATATTTTTTTCAAATGTAAGAAAAATATTAATTGTCCCCATCCAAAGATTTCCCCCAGAGGTAACCGAATAAAGTCTGAATGCCACCGAAGATAAAATATATGGTTGACATGAAATTGAGAGGGAAGATGATAAACTGAACGATGATCCAAAGCATCAGAATGATGCCACAGGACATACTTACTTCGGGGGCATATCTGTGTCTCTTGTATATCAGAACGATCGCAACTGCATTTGTCAAACCGTTGACAATTAGAAGACAGATGCCCGGAAAGATAAAGTTGCTGAAAAATATTTCCGGCCACGGAAGTACCTGCATATAACCGAGCAAAGGCCCCATCCCCCAGTCTGCCCCCGCAGGCGAGATAATCATCATAAGGCCACCGAATATGGCTCCTACTCCGATAAAGTAATGCCAAAAGAGTTGAAAATTGCGATAAAATTTAGAATTTGCCATAACTGTAATGATTTATGGCGACAAAGGTACAAAAGGTATGATTACTGACCTACAATCTGGCAAGAGAATAATCATCAACGGAAAGCAAGTTGTCCCGAACCTTAAGACTCAAGTGCCTGGTAAAGTCACGCTTGCAAAGCATCGTAGTAAATAGACGTTGGAGAATATCAGGCTCAAACCGTAACTTTCTAAGTTTCATGGCATTTTTGATATACTGGGAATTACGGCTGCGACTTTCTAAGGCAAGACGCAATTCATCTGCAAAGCGCTCACGATAGGACAACTCGTACATCATCATAATATAATGGGCCAGGGCATCACTGGTGACAAACACCGCAGAATACTCATCAGTATGAAACAGACCGCTGCTAAAGCCTTCCCGCAAGAGTTCATCCTTATCATTAATCAGATGCGGAGGCTTGTCAAAGTCGGCAAGCGACGTGAAAGAGTGTTCTAAAGAGTGCCTCTCCCAATTGTAATGAAACACTACACTGTCGCCATACGCCATCCAACGACACTCTTCAGCCGACAATCGCCACACGGCAGCTAACGTTGCATAAGAACCCTCATCATAAAATTTACTCAGCACCATCCCGCCGGCCGCTCTTGCCATAACCTCACAAGTGCTGTAAAAACTTTCCCAAATGGAACCGAGCCATCTATCCAACTCTTCAAAAAAGACTATGGGAGACAAAGGCAGGTTATCCACTAAATAGCGAGACCACTGCTCTGCATAAAGGCCTGCACCCCCTGCCCCGTCAGATACTGCAGCCATATCCGGAAGGGCAATAGCTGCATCTTCATTGACAGATCCCTCATTAATCTTCTCGATAGAGACGGGATTCATCTTACAGGCTTTGACCGATATTAGTCGGAGTACCGATATCCATAAGCTGAATCAAAGTGGAAGCATCCACATTGACAGCCATAGCTACATGACGCTTATCACTCTTGAAGATATCCTGTCGAACCTTAGAGATGTCGGTGTTGTAACGAAGAGGCAATAAACTTGACATGGCAAACAGAGCCTTGCCGTGTTCACTTTTGCGCAGCTCATCAGTCGTAACAGGAAAAACAATCTTATTCTCAACCTTGGAATTGAGATGTATATTGAACAGCAGCACATTGCCGTCATTGGTAAACATGGATTTCAGCTCATTTGCTATCTGAAGCATATTAGCCTTGGATCGACCATTGAACTCTCCATCGGTAATATTGATAATTGTAGGAGGATAACAGTCTTTGTCATGATGCTCTAACATCCATTCAGAGAGAATATCGCGTGCCATGGCAAAAGCCTTGTGCAGATGAGTCCATTTCCCGTCATATCGCGCCTCAAGCCACTGAACCTTCTCAACTTCCTTCTCTTCAATGCCCTTTCTTGTTCGCTTCTCCTCCCGCACGAGAACCCTCTTGAACGGATTATCCTTCAACTCCTGAGGCGTCACAAACCCTCTACCCTCCAATTCTCCGCTCCATCCGCTGTAGGCCTCTGTACCGTATCCGATAAGGGCTATATCGTAATAATGTCGCACCTCACTGGCTTTGACACATCTAAGTACAAGTTCATTGATCTGATTGTTAACAACCTGAGCCACAGCCTCCGCCAGGGTCATCTTCTCACCATTGAACGTTGTCATATACTTCATTGACATAGACTGGTCCACAAGAAAGATAAAAGCAGTCGGAGTGTTACGCGTAATCTGGGAAGTATAAGGCTCTTTAGATTTGAATTCCAATGGGTTAGTGGGAATAGGAATGCCGAAATTGGCAATATTGGTAATGTACTTCAGCGGAATAAAGTCGTTGACAAGCACCTCTGCCTGATAATAATCTTCCTCATCTTCATCCACTCCGTAAACCGTAGGCTTAGTCACCGATTGAAAATGTATCCTGACAAAATCATCCAGCGTATTGCCTATCTGTGCATTTCTGTCTGCACAATCACGGTCTGAATACATTGTAGAACTCTCAAAGATAACAGCCGGATCAATCTCAAGCACTACCGGATTGGAAATGCGCATATCGAGCATGGATTGAAACATCATCGGGTGGTTGGCTGAAAAACCGAGTCTCACACGGTACTGCAGGCTTTTCTGATTGTCCAAAATCCGTGTATCACGGCTTCTGACAGACTTTTTGATTGTGATTCCGCGATCTTCACACGCTTTCCATGAATAAAGACCACCGCACTTGATAATAGAATCGAGATTGTCACGATCTGTAAAGTGATACAATTTCGTAATATTGTATCTGTCCAGAATATGCTTGTACGAGCGCCAATTTGTTCTTTTCATACGTCTATAATTGTTTTTTATTTGTGTCTAAACATCAATTATATCCGTTTTCATAGGTAGAAGATATTGTTAATTAGTTAAATAGAGTTATCATTCAATCAGCTTGGAGTGCAGCGACAGATCCAGCAACTTTATGAACTTCCCCTTAGTACCTTTAGGAACATATATCGATTGTAACTGACCGCATCCGTAAAATGAGTTAGACTCCACCGTGTTCAGGGATTCAGGCAAAACGATGCTCTGAAGAGCCGAACAGCCTCTAAATGCAGCTGATCCGATAGAAACCACACCTTCAGGTATTTCCATATTAACAAGCGAAGTACAGTCCGAAAAAGTACCAAAGCTGATGGAAGTCACACTCCCCGGCATCTCAACAGTATGCAAAGAGGTGCACCATCTGAAAGCTCCGTCTTTGATAATTTTGACCGAATGGGGAATGACCGCACACTCGAGGGCCGAACATCCGCTAAAAGCAAACTCACCCAACGCCACAACCGAATCCGGAATCGACAGATGTTGCAGAGACTTCTTATTGGAAAAAGCGGAATCACAAATCACCAGAGTCTCCTCAAGTATCGAGTAGTCGATCAACTTATCGGGTCCTTCAATAAGAATTTTTCCATCTGAAGAATAAACAGCGCCGTACTCATCTCTGCAGGCACTGCTCCGCAACTCACTGTCAGCCTTGGTTGTGTCAACCTCCACCACTTTATTTTGCGGCGGAGCTATCAAAAACCTTACTGCCCAATCCGGCGAAAGATAACCGACAGAGAGAACCGTGACGAACATGGAATAGAGCCGCAACAACTCAGGATCTGAAAGCAGGTCATGCAAAGCGCCAAAGACGGCACTTCTGCTCAAGTCTCTATAATCAATCGATGAAAACAGAAGCCTCTCCTGCGCACCAAACTGTTCATAGAGCCGTGTATCATCGGATATTGCTTTCAGCGAAAGGGCCATGCTCGCAAGAGCAAAATCATCTATCCTCTCATCAAACATGTTTTCATCTCTTAAGGGATGTCTGAAATCGGGACTTCCTATTTCACCTGATTTCATTCCTTTCATATCGGGGACAAACATCCCGTCATAATCCACAAGAACCAGAGAACCATCTTCCTGTACCATAACATTGTCAGGCTTGATATCGCCATGCGCAAAAGGCTGGCCGATAAGCCATGATGCCATACTGCAAAAATCGAAAGCAAGCTTCTTAAGTCGAAACTGATCTGTAATGTTGCGGCTGACAAAACGATCCAGATTGCAGCCGTCAACCCACCTCATCAAAACAATGGGGAATTCCCTTTCTTTACATGATGCTGTATCTACATACAACTCCTTTTCAAGGTAGAGAATACGCACAAAATGAGGAGAATCAACCGACTTTAGATAATTTGCAACGGCTCTGTAACGCTCTTCACGCTGGGACTGATCCTTGAGAAAACATCTGACAGCATAGAACTTTCCATCATCCACATCCTCCATCTTGAATACAACAGCAAAATTGCCGCTGGTCAAAATAGGCTGACCATCTTCGTCCAATACCGGACGAAGGCGAGTTAACTTGCTGAAATTCTGCTCAGGAGAAAGAATTGAGTATAAATATTCGGAAATTAACGGATAGTTCATTTTAGTCCACTTTGGCTTCAGCGGCCAAAGTTAGGGAAATTCTATGAAAAACCAAATATACTAACGGCAGTATCAACCACCGAAGTCATCATATAAAATGCTGTCTGTCGGCACTCCTATAGAGTCAAGCAGGTTGTTGACTGACTGAACCATCATAGGAGGTCCGCACATAAAGTACAAAATATCTTCAGGAGCTTCGTGCATCTTCAGGTACGTCTCATACATCACATTATGGACAAAGCCCGCAACGTAAGGAACACCTGCTGCATCAGCCTCAGGATCCGGCCTGTCAAGTGCCAAGTGAAACTTGAAGTTAGGAAATTCTCTCTCAAGAGCGTGATAATCTTCAAGATAGAAAGCTTCTTTCAGGCTACGCGCTCCATAAAAGAAGTTGACCTTGCGGGTAGTCTTTTCAGTCTTGAAAAGCTGCATGATATGGCTGCGCATAGGAGCCATACCGGCACCACCTCCAACAAAGACAAATTCCTGATCTGCAGGCGCATCCTGTGGAATAAAGAACTCACCGTAAGGACCTGAGATATTAACCTTGTCACCGGGCTTCAGTGAGTAAATGTATGAAGAACAGATACCCGGATTAACCTTCATAAAACCGCCCTTTGCCTTGTCAAAAGGCGGAGTAGCGATACGCACATTCAACTTAATAATGTTACCTTCCGCGGGATACGTCGCCATTGAATATGCACGCAGTGTAGGCTCAGGATTAACCATCTTCAGATTGAAAATACCCATCTTCTCCCAATCCGCACGATACTGCTCATCCACATCGATATCCTTGTAATCTACGGTAATGGCAGGAACATCCACCTGGATATATCCGCCGGAACGATAGTTTAAAGTCTCCCCGTCAGGTATCTTGACGCAAAACTCCTTGATAAACGTAGCCACGTTGCGGTTGGAAATCACCTCACACTCCCACTTCTGCACACTCAACACAGAATCCGGTACAAGAATCTTCAAATTGTCTTTAACCTTCACCTGACAACCGAGTCTCCAATTGTTCTGAATCTGCTTTCTTGTAAAGAAACCGACCTCGGTAGGAAGAATAGTTCCACCGCCCTCGATAACCTGACATTTGCACTGTCCGCAACTTCCTTTTCCGCCGCAGGCAGATGGAAGAAAAACCTTCTCAACGGCAAGTGTAGAGAGTAACGAAGAGCCCTGCCCCACCTCAAGTTCTTTAGCGCCATTATTAATATCAATTTTAACCTTTCCCGAAGGGGTAAGCTTCGTCTTAATAAAGAGAAGCAAAGCCACAAGAATCAGCATCAGCAGCAAAAAGGCGACAATCGAAACAATTAAAACATTTAAATCCATCTCAACCTCCTATAACTTAATCCCCATAAAACTCATAAAGGCAATACCCATGAGTCCTGTAATTATGAACGAGATGCCAAGTCCCTTAAGTGGCTTGGGCACATTGGAATAGGACAACTTTTCGCGAATGGCGGCCATAGTCACTATGGCAAGCATCCATCCAAAGCCGCTACCGAGTCCGAAAGTAAAAGCCTCCCCCACATTCGCATATCCACGCTCCTGCATAAAGAGCGAACCTCCAAGCACAGCGCAATTAACCGCTATAAGAGGAAGAAAGATCCCAAGTGATGAATATAGTGTCGGTGAGTACTTCTCCACAACCATCTCCACAATCTGTACAAAAGCTGCTATAACCGCAATAAATACGATAAAACTCAGGAAGCTCAAATCAAGCGTGGCGTATTCCGGATTGAGCCAGACAAGTGCTCCCGGAGCTAAAATATACCTGTTAAGCAAGTAGTTGATCGGCAGAGTAACCGCAAGCACAAACACAACTGCGATTCCAAGCCCAGTGGCAGTCTTTACACTCTTTGAGACAGCCAGAAAAGAGCACATTCCAAGGAAGAATGCGAACACCATATTATCGACAAATATCGACTTTACAAATAAGTTAATATAATCTTGCATAATCTATTCCTCCTATTTTTCCTGTAAATCCTTCTGCACGCTTCTCTGGATCCATATAATACATCCCACAAGAATCAGTGCCATCGGCGGCAGTATCATTAATCCGTTATTTTCGTAAAATCCACCGTTAGCCACATACCAACTCTGAGGGATAATTTGATATCCGAACAGCGTACCGGAACCGAGCAGCTCACGAATAAAAGCGATAAACACAAGTATCATCCCATAGCCAAAGCCGTTTGCCAGACCGTCAATCAGAGATGGAATAGGTTTGTTGCCAAGGGCAAAAGCCTCAATGCGTCCCATGATGATACAATTGGTAATAATCAAGCCGATATAGACTGAAAGCTGCTTGCTGACATCGTAGGCATACGCCTTCAGAAACTGATCAATCAAGATCACAAACAGTGCTACAATAAGCAACTGGACAATAATTCTGATACGGTTGGGAATCGTATTTCTCAGCATGGAAACTATCATACTTGAAAATCCCGTAACCAAAGTGACGGACAGAGCCATCACGCAGGCACCCTTAAGTTGTACCGTAACTGCCAAAGCAGAGCAGATACCAAGTACAAGCACTGTAATAGGGTTCGCTGTAAAAATCGGTTTTCTGTAAATATCCTTATTCATCTTACCTCCTATTTAATTGGAGACGACGTTGCATGCGACGTCTCTGCCTGACAAGAATTAGTGCAAACACCTGTTGTATCGCTGCCGCAGCAGCATGGAGAATTTTCAGCCTCGACAGCCTCTCTCTTCAGATTGATATACGGCATATACTCCGCAAACCATGCCGCCATCGTCTCCTGTAAAGATCTGCTGGTAATTGTAGCGCCTGAGACAGCATCGACCCCATTGGAATTTTCGACTTGTCCTCCACCCTTAACAATGTCAATAGAATGGAACTTTCCCTCTTTTTCAAGCTTTTTGCCGGCAAACTGAGAATAGAACTTAGGCTTAGCAATCTCTGCTCCAAGACCGGGAGTTTCACTTTTATGGTCGAATATTGCTCCGTGAAGCGTAGCAAAATCATCCTCAACTGACAAGTAACCCCAGATAGGTCCCCACAATCCGGCACCGTAACACGGGAATATATTTAAATCCATACTGTCTATCGTGCAAACAAATACGGGAAGCTGCAGCTTAGACTTCAAAGCTTGCGCAGTGGCATCGTCCTTTGCATTGCCGATAGCTTTCATAATATTGTACTGAGCCTTTAGATCTACATCAAAAGCCTCACCATCAATTACTTTTCCTTCTATATTCAATATGTATGAATTAGTGATGTGCTCAGCATACAGCCCCTTGATATAGGCGGCCTTATTACTCTTCAGTTGAGCAGCATCTTCTCCCAAAGCAGCCGCATTCAAGATATTCTGCATCTTCTCCAAAGCAATATTTTCCTGCTGCTTCGGCTTAAGTGCCATAGAGACAAAAGCAAGCACTCCTGCTACCACAACTACCAATATAGTTGAATAGACAATCGTATATAAATTACTGTTTGTATTCATAGTTATACCGTTTTAGCTCTATTTAATCTGCGTTTAATATTGGACTGGACCACGTAGTGATCAATCAGAGGAGCAAAAGTATTAGCCAACAGGATTGAAAGCATCATTCCCTCAGGATATCCCGGATTAAAGAGCCTGATGGTAACAGCCACAGCTCCGATCAGAAACCCGTAAATCCACTTGCCGGCAGATGTCTGTGCAGAAGAGACAGGATCAGTTGCCATAAATACTGTTCCGAATGCGAAGCCGCCGAGGAGCAGGTGATAATAGGCAGGAATTGCGAGAGCCGAGTTCGGACCCGGTGCACACAGATTGGCAATCACTCCTACGAACAGTGCTCCGAGCACACATGAAAGCATCGTCCTCCAGCTGCCCACTCCGGTATAAATCAAAAATATAGCTCCCAAAAGTATTGCAACCTTTGAAGTTTCTCCGATTGAACCGGGTATAAATCCGAAGAACATATCTGTAACAGAATAGTTACTAAGCAGTCCTGACAACCCCTCAGAAGTTTGGGAAAGAGGCGTTGCCCCTGAAAAGGCATCAACTGCCGAAGATGCGCCGGCAACCCAAACCTTATCTCCCGTCATGTGGTTGGGATATGCAAAGAAGAGAAATGCTCTTGCCAGAAGTGCGGGATTCCAAATATTCATACCCGTACCGCCGAAGATCTCCTTACCGATGATCACTGCAAAAGCTACTGCAATGGCAAGCATCCAGAGCGGAGTCGTAACCGGTATAATCAATGGAATGATCAGGCCGGTCACCAAATATCCTTCATTGACCTGATGTCCCTTTATTTGAGCTGAAGTAAACTCTATGCCGAGACCTACTATATAGGAAACAAGATACAGCGGCAATATTTTCAAAAATCCGTACCAGACAATCGCCCAGAAGCCCATATCTCCACCGATTGCGAGATTGTGCTGATAGCCGATATTCCACATACCGAACAGTATGCAAGGTACCAGAGATATCATAACCACTGTCATCACCCTCTTCAGATCGATGCTGTCCCTGACATGTACACCTTTTGTCGTCACCTTGTCAGGCACAAACAGGAAGCTTTCAAAAGCTTCGAAGGTAGAGTGCAGAAAACTCAATTTACCGCCCTTGGAAAAGGTCGGTTTCATTTTATCAGTTAATTTTCTAAGTCCCATATTAACCTCCTCTTAAGCCATTTCTTTTAACATCAAGTCAATCCCCTTTGTGACAATTGACTGAATCTCAATCTTGGAAGGACAGACAAACTCGCAGAGGGCAACATCTTCCTCAATGATCTCGTAGATGCCCAGATTTTCCATCTTCTCAATATCCTCCGCCAATATAGCTTTAAACAGATATACGGGATAGATATCCATCGGAAGCACCTTAGAATATATCTCGGATACTACGAATGCACGCTCCTCTCCGTTGGTATTGGTATCCATATCGTACTGCTTTTGGGGAGTAAGCCATGAGAAATAAGAGTGCGATGCACTGAACTTTTTGAGTCTTAAAGGCTTAACCCATCCGAACATCTCGAAATACCTGCCCTCCGGAATAATTGTAACTAAATTGTTATAAAAGCCCAAAAAGCCGTTTGTGCCAACATTTTCACCCGTCAAAATATCCCCGCTGATAATCCTCAACTCTCCTTTTGACGTATCAAAATATTCCGCCAGCGAACTCATAGCAATACCCGGGATACATTTGATGTACGAAGGGTTGAGAGCGGCAGGACCCGCCACCGCAACGGTGCGTCTCATATCATATATTCCGTTCAGGAATAATTTACCTATGGCTGAGACAGACAACAAATCTATTGTCCAGATCAGTTCTCCCTTATTGAGTGGGCTGATATGGTTAATCTGCACACCCACATTTCCGGCAGGATGAGGCCCGACAAAAGAGTGGTAAATAACATGTTGCAGCTTATGCAGCTCCGTCCCGGCAAAATTACGCGCATCCAGAGAGAGGTGAATTCCTCCGTCAGTCAGCTTATTTAAGACTTCTATTCCCTGCTGCAAAGCATCAAATTCACTTGAAAATATATAGTCGGGATCCGCTGCAAGCGGTGCCGTGGCCATGCCTGAGATAAATATCGACTTGGGCGTCGTACATGGATTTGCAACTACGCCGTAAGGACGTTGTATAATAGCAGGCCATAAGCCGGTTTCAAGCAGTAGCTTGATAATATTCTGACGATCCAAGGTATAGACCTTTGGAACATCAAAATGCAGATAATCAGTCTCTTTATCGGCCTTAATTCTAATCTCCAACAGCTTCCGTTTCTCTCCGCGAACAATCTCATTCACTACGCCGCTACATGGGGCACAAAAGATGATCTCGGGATGCTGCTTGTCTGCAAACACGGGGGTACCTGCCTTGACAGCATCGCCTTCCTTAACGAGCAATCTGGGTATAATTCCCCTAAAATCAGTGGGTTTGAGTGCAACAACGTCCGGAACAACTGTTTTAGTGACTGTACAGGAGGCGACTCCGCTGATCGGAATATCCAAACCTCTTTTCAATCTAATGTGTTCTGACATCACTTATTTCTTTAAATATAAATAGTATGCGAAAATGAGGGGCAAAGTTATGGATAAAAAAGGAGATAAATATGGTTTATTTTTGATTTTTCAAGTCTATATTTGCACAACTATGACAGAAAGCGAAAAAAACTATTTAAAGGAGCTTAACGCTGCTCAATATGACGCGGTTACGCAGATAGAGGGGCCCTCATTAATAATAGCGGGGGCAGGTAGTGGAAAGACCAGAGTACTTACCTGCAGAATTGCAAATATTTTGGAGCACGGGTGCAGTCCGGGCAGTGTTCTGGCCCTGACCTTTACAAAAAAAGCAGCCACGGAGATGAAGGAACGTATTGCGGCCCTTGTTGGAGAGAATAAAGCCAAATGGATCTGGATGGGTACTTTTCACTCTATATTTATTCGCTTCCTGCGGAAAAATGCGGCTCTTTTGGGCTATCCTGAGCAGTTTACAATATACGACCAGTCGGACTCGCGCAGTGCTATCAGGCAGTGCATCAAGGAGCTACAGTTGGACGACAAGATCTACAAGCCTAATGATGTACAGTCACGGATATCTGTGGCCAAGAATAATCTGATTACCTCAGCAGCCTATATCAACAACAGTGAGATTATACAGAATGACTTCGCTGCACATAAAGGACGTATCTGCGATGTCTATTCACTTTACGCTCAGAAGTGTAAAACTGCAGGAGCCATGGATTTTGATGATCTGCTGCTCAATACCAACATTCTGTTCAGAGACCATCCTGAAGCCTTGGCCGAGATACAGAGTAGATTTCAGTACATATTGGTAGATGAGTATCAGGACACTAACTTTGCACAGTACCTTATTCTGAAAAAACTTGCCTCCACCCACCACAATATCTGTGTAGTAGGTGATGACTCTCAAAGTATTTACGGCTTTCGCGGAGCGAGAATAGAAAATATCCTCAACTTCAGAAAGGACTATCCAGATGCGAAAGAGTTCCGTCTCGAGCAGAACTACCGTTCCACTAAAACTATTGTTGATGCTGCCAACAGTCTTATTTCCAAAAATGAACACAGACTGAAAAAGGAGTGTTTCTCAAAAGGGGAGTCGGGAGAAAAGATCGGTGTCATCAAAGCTTTTACTGAGCAGGAAGAAGCATACCTTATCGCCTCTTCTATCATTGAAAAGATATATGCAGACAAGGCCTCTTATGACAACTTTGTGATCCTATACAGGACAAATGCCCAGTCTCGCGCGCTTGAAGAGGCGTTACGCAAGAAAAATCTACCATACCGGGTCTATGCCGGACATTCGTTTTACGACCGTGCCGAGGTAAAAGATATGCTGGCATATTTCAGACTGCTTGTCAATCCTAAAGATGACGAGGCTCTGCGAAGAGTAATCAACGTTCCGGCAAGAGGTATTGGCGACACTTCGCTCGGATACCTTTCTGCTGCTGCGGCCTCTTCCGGCAACTCTCTCTACGACACTCTCTTCCTGCCTTCTGAGCAGCTTGCCGATGCCGGCTTAAAGGAGACTTCTCTTCGCAAAATGAGAGCATTTGCAGCCATAATTACGGAGCTGCACCAAAAAGCCTCCGCAACCGATGCTTATCAACTTGCTCTTGAGGTGGGTAATGCAAGCGGATATCTTATCTCTCTGAAAAATGATACGACTTTTGAAGGACAGGCAAAATTTGACAATGTAGAAGCACTATTCAACAGCGTGCAGGATTATGTAGAAGAAGAACGTGAAAATCGTCAGGAGATGGCCGGAGATGGATATGAGCCGGATGAAACAGTGATCATGAGCGAATATCTTGAGAATATAGCTCTGCTGTCTGAGGTCGAAAAGGATGATGACGAAAATAAAGAAGAGTCCTCCAATAAGATTACTCTGATGACAGTACACGCCTCTAAAGGGCTTGAATACAACTATGTATATATTGCCGGCATGGAAGAAAACCTTTTCCCCTCAGAGGGAAATACAGGCAAAATGGAGAATATAGAGGAGGAGCGCAGGCTCTTCTACGTAGCCCTGACACGTGCCCGCAAGTGTGTAACGGTCTCCTTTGCCAACAACCGCATGAAGTGGGGGCAGCGTGTCAGTAATGCCGTAAGTCGCTTTCTGCGTGAGATAGACGCGACATATCTTGATGACAGCATTGACCTTGATGACTCGGGTCAGGGATCGTTCTCATCTCACAGTCAGAATGAATTTCTGACTCCTACCCGTCCGCAGTTCTCTCGTCCGACAGTTCACACTCCGAGTCCGGATTTCAAGCCGGACCCAATTGCCAACCTTACTGTAGGGCAACGCGTAGAGCATGATAGATTTGGTTTTGGCACGATTATTTCATTTGATGGTGACGGCCCGAATCGTAAAGCACTCGTTGATTTCGAAGAGGGCGGCAGGAAGACTTTGCTGCTGAAATTTGCAAAATTGCGTATTGTGTAACAAAAAAGTCAAACTTTTTAATTCATGGCACAGGATTTGCAACATTCTAAATCGAAGTTTTTCATAGTTTAAGTTTAGGTTAAGTAACGGGCTACTCTCCGATCTGAAGGAAAGTGGCCCGTGAAATTTTATTGTTATATCAAGATTTTTCACTTACATTTGATATGAATTAACTGTCAAGTTATGAAAAAACTACTATTTATCATTCTTGTTTGCATATCAACATTATCGTATGCGCAAGACTTTACCGGTGAGCACATTGGAGCAACCATAAAAGTGAAGTATGCCGGCAGTAAACCTGTTATTACAGATTTTTTCAATGCCTACAACAATTGGTGCATCACAGCCTGTGACGAAAATGAATATGACAGGACATTTATTGCAAATGCTAAAAAAACTGCTGATATCGCCAATGGTTACCTGAAATATGAGGATAAAAATGCATCTTCCTCTTATTCATATATTGAATGTTGTTACTGGAATATGTATGAAAAGAGCAAGATTATTTTTGCGGTGAACTATGTAAATGCCTTCTATGCTACGGCGAATACTATTCGTCTCGATTTTTTTGAGTACGACAAAGCAAGTGCAGTCATGCGCAAGATACTGCCTCCGACAGATATTCTGTATAACTCAGAGCAGTGGTACGAACATTTTTCCCCTACCGAAATGCGAAACGTGCAATTCGCTCTACCTCAAAGAGGCAAGGACATAACTGTCTATATTAAGGGATGTAATGAACAGGGTGAAAGCACATCACATACCGAATATTTAAAATGGAATGGTTGCGGCTTTTCTTCCGAAACTTCCAATGTCGGTCCGTTCATTGATTCACTGTACTATGTCCTGGCATCAGTCTACAGGTCTCCTGACCTGAGCAGTCAGAAGATAGAGACAGTCCTTAATGGCAAATACGATGGCCGGATAGTGGAAGGATGGCATATCTCCCGATATGCAGCGATTTGATTCCCGTAAGATATAACTA
>JAQUYF010000078.1 GCA_028691975.1 Bacteroidales bacterium
CCGAGAAAACCACCGACCATAATAGATGAGCCGTCCTTAACCATAGCGACAGCATCATGAAGAGAAATGTTCTTTTTCATCATAATATAGATAGTTTTTAATTGTTAATTCACTTTAACTCAACAAAACAACCCCATCTTCCCTGCCTCGATCTCTTCTTAAGGGTTATAAAAAATAACTTTGCGGAGGTTAAATTATTTTAACACAATCCGCAAAGTTATCACAAATTGAAAGTTTCTCCAAGAAAACTTATTGCAATTTTTAATCTTGCTTTAAAATCTGTGAACCTCCCGTTTTTTTGATATTATTCAACGTTGCGGTTCCCTTGTATTTCAAAATACTTCCACCGGAAAGTTCTGCATTGATCACGGATGTTACGGTCAGGCAACTGTACCCTCCCCCCGACATTTTAAGATTTAAAATATCAATGGTAAGATCATAATCTCTTACACCTGATCCGCCGGAACACTTCAGATCTGCGTTGTATGCATATCCTTTTAAAGATGCAATTCCACCTCCGGAAATATCAACCTTAAGGTTCTGAACATTTAACTTGGGCGCCACGGCAGAGCTTCCACCGCTGATAACAAGGCCCAAATCATCATTAACCTCATTGTAAAGAGCAACAATACTGCCTCCGGCAGCAGATATTTCTTCAAGAGATCGTACATATATGTTCACTTCAATTTTCAAACCGGGACCGAAAACATATCCCCTCTTAAAACGTACAATAAGCGTTCCTCCTACAATTTCATAATGTACATAGCTGATAATATTGGTATTACACGTGATACTGGCCGACTGCCTGGCTGCGCCGTAATATATGCGAACAGTCAATCCGTCGTCTACCTGTAACTTGTTGAACTCTGTATTGTTCAGCTCCAAAGGCACTTCTATCATGGAGGAAAAAGGTTCCACCATCTTCTGGCATGAGGAGAAAACAACCGACAAAGTCGCAATCATCAACAATATGAAATGTGTAGAATTAAATTTCACCATTCTCAGCTTTCTTAATCATCTCTTCATTTGCCGTAACGTATATCTCAACACGACGGTTTTGCAGACGACCTTCAACTGTAGAGTTATCGGCAACAGGCATTGTAAATGATTTGCCTTCAACCGTCATTCTGCCGGCTGACATACCGCAACTTTTCAAGAAAGAGGAAACAGCTTCAGCACGCTGTACAGAGAGTTTTTCATTATACTCGGCAGTACCCGTGTTGTCAGTGTGACCATAAATAGTCAAATCTGTGTCAGGAAGATCCTTCATCTCACTTGCAAATTTTGTAAGAGCGTTTTGAGAGGCCTTATTCAGTACCGAACTGCTGGTGTTGAACAAAATACCGCTTTCAAATGTAACTTTGATGGCATCAAGTCCGTTTGCATCCTTAACGGTTTCAACATCCGCACCTTCCAATGCAGCCAGTTCGGCAGCTTTTTTGTCCATTTGTTTACCGATAATAGCACCTACGCCGGCACCGACAGCTGAACCGACGGCAGCACCGATAGCTGTACTTTTACCGTCTTTTCCAATGATGGCACCAAGTCCTGCTCCAAGGGCAGCTCCGCTACCTCCACCAATAATGGCACCTTTGCCGGTTTTAGACATAGTGCTGCAGCCTGACAATATCATGGATGCGCACAAAAATAGTGTTAAAAATTTCTTCATAATCGTTTATATTTAAATATTAAAAACTCTTCTTACCGGAGCCGCATATATTTCAAGCAGGATTTCTTTCAGCGCAGGGACTATGTCTTTCATCTCACTCGGGACATTTTTCAACTCCCCGTCGATATGCTCGACAAATCGCTTTTCCTCTTCAGCGGTATATTCTTTACTCTTTTTGCCAGTAAGCATTGCCGAAGCAATAAAATTATTGGGCCATAACCTGTAAGCCGCCACAATCCTCTCATCTACAATCTCAGCGAGACGACGAAACCTCTCGTTTTTATCGTGTGATGCAGCATCTGTCAGCTCCTCTGTCGTTACAGGCTTACAAAACTCTATATGCACCCTGCCCTTTTGTTGCATGATGCCTTGCATAATGCTTACAAGATCCTCGTTTTCACGCTTTTTATATGCACCTTTATCCCTTCTCACCCACAATTCCTCCGCTTTTAAAAGGTCGCACGGCTCAAATTCGTATGAAACTGAGACAGGCATAATCTCCATCTCTTCAAAATTTTCAATAAAACCGCTTTTACCACTCATATCCAACATCTTAAGTACCCCCTGCTCTGTCAGATCATAGCCGTCCTTGGTTCTTCCGTTGCGGTGTGCTATCCAGACCGAAGCGCCGCAACTGTCCGAATGTAATCCGTTAGGCTCATCTGTTTCAGTTGAAAGAGCTGAGATTCGTCTCCTGATATAGTCGGAAAGGACTTTTGAAGAGAGATATACTTCGCGCGGATTTTCGCTGCGTATGACTTTGATCATTCGATTGCTCCTGATAATGTCTTCAACAAACGAATTCATCATCAAATTGTCACCTACCGCTATTTCGCTAAGAGGTAAATGATTGTGAAAAAAGATGATCTGAATAAAAGCGGAATCAAGCACTATGTCCCTGTGATTGGACAAAAGCAGAAAATGTCTGATCTTACCTGTCGATGGCTCCTTAAAGTACTCAAGTCCGCTAAAAGTAAGGCCATCTGTCGTACGGGCAACAACACTGTCAATCACCTGAGACATCACTTTATCCTGAAAATCATCTACCGACTTAACGGATTTAAGTTGTTCCCTCAGAACAGATACATCCCTTCCCGGATATAAAAATTCCGAAACAGGTTTAATCATTTCAGAGGATGCAATCCTCCCTGTCGCAGCCTTAGTTTCCTCGTCGTTGTATGGTCTTATCTCATCAAACATTTATTAACAAACTAAATTATCTTCTCCTTTCTGCAGTACAAATCTACCATAGGCACAATCAGTGCCAAATAGAGAAATGTCATCATCAAAGTAACTCCCAAAGCCCCCAAAGATAGTGCCACGGAGAGCACGTAACAGAAAGAAAAAGAAAGTAACAATATTGTTACAACTCCAATTATAATCACTCCACGCCATCTTATTATCCTCCAAAGCAACAAACTCGCAGCTGCAACGGCAACAGGTACCATGAATAAGAAGTTTTCCCCGCAAAAAATGTAAGAAGCGGCTGCCAAAACGACATCCACAATCAATATCCCGTACAAAACCTTAAAGGAATACTTGGTTGCCCCCGAGGCGGAAGCACTTTTTCTGATAGCGGAAGAAGAAATAGCGTCAGAGGATCTCTTTCTGTTTTTTCTGTAAAACAGCAAATATATCAAGAGCATCAATGACACAGAACAGATCATAATCCACTCATCATACTGTATGCCGACTATCCCACCCATAAAGTTAAATTTCACACCTTCGATTTTTGAGAAAACAAAGGCAATCAGCGTACCGCATCCGAAAGCCAAAATAGAATACCCCAACAGTTTAAGGGCTTCAATAAAGACTTTTCCCGCTTTTATCCTTCCGGTCATAACAGAAAAACAGAACACTAAGCAAAAAAGAGCCAGCACAATCGCATTCACAAGAGCATAACCCCCTTTCGAAAAGTTTAGCAAACCAATCAAAGGTATTGTAAATGCCACATTGTCGCTCTCCGACTTAAAGCAATTGGCATCCCTGTATTCGTGATTTGTAAGATATTCGCTGAGAACAGGCTCGATCTGAGCGCCATAATGCTGAATAGAATAAAGCGATATATTGTTGAAATTGTCTTTTTCGTTGTGGTAATGGTTAATATCATCCACCGTAGAAAAATTCATTCCCGGATAAGTCTCTTTCAGCGGAGTATAGTCCGTAAAGTTGGGCATCATTCTGTATATAACCGTTGTGAATGTATAGGTGTAAGGATAGTTGGCAAACTCATATAGATCCATGACTTTCGAGTTACCTCTACCGGTCTCGAAAAGTAGTGCCGGACCCTTCACTCCACGAGCATCAATATTTATTACAAGTCCTACATTTTCAAATATTTCAGGTGCCTTATCTAAAGCAGTTTTTATACCATTTAGACCATACTCTTCAGAGTCGGTCAAGAGCAACTTGACGCCCTGTCTCCACTCCCCTCTGTACTTCAGAGCAAGAGCTATATTTTCTACTGTTACTGCACATCCGTACCCGTCATCGGCCGCCCCTAAAGAGCAAAGGCTGTCACGCATCCCCTCCATGGTATACCTCGAATCTGTATGGGCAATCAGAAGCACGTAGGCAGGTGCAGGGTTGTCAGGATCTTCGATTATCGGATCAATTTTACAATAAATATTTTCGATATCGTAAGGAACCTCCCTGAATACAGCCACAGAATCGTAGCGATATGTGACGGGAGAGACACCCTCCATCGCAGACAACCTGTCTATCCAATACTGATGTACAACCTCCCTGTTTTCAGGGTGTTCAATAGAATGTGGCTTTTGGCTTATGGCCTTAATATCCACCGCTGCCCTCTCTGCTGAGAACGAATCGGAATCTGCAGGAGCCGGTTTGGGTAAAGTAAAGAGTCCGTAAGCTACAAACGCAGTAGCCACAATGGCCACCGCCGCTATTATATACCTGAATCTTCTCATTTTTAACCTATTTTACATTCAATGCTTGTATATTTATCTTATTTACAGGGTCTTTGCCCTCATTTGAGAATGCAAATTTCATTCTGTCGGCATAAGCCTTTTCCACCGCCTTTCTAACCAACTTGGATGTTGAATTAATCATGTGGTTTGCTTCGCTAAATGGCTCATCTGCAATGATAAATGTAGCCGGAAGCCACCTCTCCGGAAACATTCCGCCAAACTCTCCGCCCTTACGGTATTTGTCAAATTCGGCCTTTACTGCCAAAACGCCGTCCTCCCCGTTCGGAACGCGAGTCTTGTCTATCTGCACAATACAAATGGTATATGGGCTCTGATTGTTGTACAGCATGATATTTTGCACAATCTTGCTGTTTGAAATAATAGACTCTTCTATTCCCTCCGGAGAATACTTCTCTCCGTCACTTGAGATAAGAAGTGATTTAAACCGTCCAAGAACATATAGAAAGCCGGATTCGTGCATATATCCCATATCCCCGGTATAAAGCCATCCGTCTTTGACAGTCTCCGCCGAAGCTACAGGATTTTTCCAATACCCTGCCATCACATTTTCACCCCGTATAACAATCTCTCCCGACTCGCCGATCGGCACCTCTTTTCCCTCTTTATCACAGATTTTCAGATCCATAGGTTGCACCAAAATACCGGAAGAACCAAGTCTGTGATGCGGTGGTGTATTTGTGGAAATAACAGGAGTCGCCTCTGAAAGGCCGTATCCCTGGTAAACAGGAATGCCCAGTGCGTAGTAAAACTTTTGCAAATCGATATCCAACAATGCTCCCCCACCGATAAAGTACTTAAGGTTGCCCCCCATTGCCATTCTCACCTTGCTGAAAATCATCTTGTCAAACAAAGAGATAAGCGGCTTCAGCAATATACATCCTCCTGTACCCTTATTCCACCCCTCTTTATTGTACTTAATAGCAAGATTAAGTGCAAAATCAAACATTTTAGTCTTACCGCTCTTAGCAACTGCGGCTTCCATATTTTTCTTAAAATTCTTAGAAAGTGCCGGCACTGAAAGCAATAGATCAGGCTTGACGGCAGCTATGCTTGCAGGTATATTGCGCAAAGCTTCCATAGCACTCTTTCCCGGAGGTACAGTCGCAATAGCAGCTCCACTGGCCATCATGGTGTACATACCTACCACATGAGCAAAGCAGTGGTCCAACGGCAAAATAATCAGCATTTTAAAGTCTTGTGGAAAATTAATGCAGGTCAAAGCCTGTTCCACATTAGCCGTGTAATTACGATGAGTAAGCATAACCCCCTTAGGGTCAGCGGTTGTCCCCGAAGTATATGTAATGGTGGCAATATCATCATTTTTAACAGAACGTCCTATCTTCAGGAACTCTTCCATACTGTTTTCCAGGTAAACCTTTCCCATCTCCATTAAATCCCCGTAGTAGATCTCATTCGGTTCATATTCATCAAGCGAATCAAGCACTATAATCTTTTTTAAAAGGGGAAGTTGATCCTTAATCAGACGTATTTTCCTGAGCTGGCGTCCACTTGCGATGATAAAAGAGACGTCACCATGCTGCAAACGGAATAGCAGATCGTTAGACTCCTCTAATTTGATAGAGAGAGGCACACTTGCTCCTCCTGCGTAGAAAACCCCCAATTCACTTATTATCCACAAATTGCGTCCTTCAGACATGACTGCGACCTTATCTTGAGGCTTAACGCCCTCCAGCACAAGGCCTGCTCCGAATTGATACACTTGCTCTTTCACCTGCGAATAGGTTGTCGGCTCAAATGTACCGGTAAGATTTTCAAGTAAAAACGTGCGATCTTTAAATTTTGAAACAGACTGCTCAAAGTGATCGATAATCGTTTTGTCCATATTAGTTTAAGTTTTATTATATCCTGCTAACCGCGGATAGGACAACAACCCACACCGCCGAAACATACAAAGGTATTAAAAAAAACAATATTTGCAATCGGAGAGTTTTAAACTCTCTCGATAAGAGATGAATCGCCGTAGCTCAAAAATCTGAAACCATTTGCAAGGGCAAAGTCATACATATCTTTCCACGCATCTCCAATAAACGCCGCAATTAACAGTAACAAAGTACTTTGCGGCTGATGGAAATTTGTAACCAAAAAGTTTACAACTCTATACTTGTACCCCGGGACTATTATAATCCTGGTTTTAGAAGTCAAAATTTCAAGTTTATTCCGCTTCATATACTCGATTAAGGCTGAAAGAGACTGAGTCAGAGTATAATTATAACCTTGATCACGATATGGTTCCCACTGTTCAACCACTGCAGGTGCCCCATTCTCGAGGCAATGCACACCCAGGAAATATAAGGACTCCAAACACCGCGTAGAAGTGGTTCCAACCGCGATTACAGGCTTAATTTGTGAAGCATTCCAAAGACGTGTAAGAAAATCTATCGTCACACTGAACGGTTCACTGTGCATATTGTGATCCTCAATAAATTCACTTTTTACCGGGACAAATGTTCCGGCACCGACATGGAGACATAGAGAAGCGGTCTCTATACCTTTATTATTAATATCTTCGATCTCGCGCGCAGTAAAGTGCAGGCCTGCAGTGGGAGCCGCTACAGAACCCTCTTTACGTGCATAACAAGTCTGATAACGCACGTAGTCAATCGGTTGAGTGTCACGCTTTAAATATGGAGGAATAGGAATTTTACCGCATACATCCATTACTTTGGAAAAGGAATCACCTCCATCCCATGTAAACTCAACAATGGAAGTATTATCTATCCTCTCTACCAGTTGAACAGTCAAATTAACACCCTTTAAGGCTTCATGCTCCCCAAACAGTGATAGTTTTTCCCCCTTCCAACGTTTAATATTGCCTATAATTGCCTTCCATCTGCATGTTCTTGTCTGCGCAAAACAAACCTGATAGTCCGAAGGTGTATCAGGTTCAAGGCAAAAAACCTCAATCAAGGCACCTGTGTCACGCCTGAACAGGAGTCTGGCAGGTACAACTTTTGTATTATTAAAGACCATAAACCCACTATCGGGAAGAAATTGAGATATATTTACAAAATTAGAGGCAGTAAATTTCCTGTTTACACCTTTTGTATATACTAACAGTTTTGAATCGTCTCGATTGGGAAGAGGGTACTTTGCAATGCGCTCTTCCGGCAAATTGTATGTATAGTCCTGAATTCTTATTTTTGGCCCCATTTAGACACTTTCTCTTTAAAACGATGCAAAGATACTCTTTTGTTTTAATCTTTGAAATTTCAATTATGGCACAAAATCTTTGTTTACATCCGTAATCATGCATAATGTTAAGTTGTAAACAAGCTGATGAGTTTGTAGCAAAATATGCCCTATTTACAATTATTCGACAACTTTGATCAACGCGTCTCGATTGTCTCCAATAACCTCTGGTTATGGGATAAATTAATAAGTATTATCTACTAAAAATCAGTACTTTACACTACATTACATCAAGTTGATTGCTGTTAATATCTGTAACAATCG
>JAQUYF010000079.1 GCA_028691975.1 Bacteroidales bacterium
GATACAGGCGCAATATCAAGCGGAGCCAAAATTCCTTTTTCGTATTTATAATAGCCGGTAATGGCTATCATGGCAGCGTTGTCGGTGGTAAAGCGAAATTCCGGCAAAAATGTATTCCATCCCCTCTTCTTTCCTTCGGCTTCTATTCTGCTACGCAATCCCGAGTTCGCTGAAACGCCACCGGCAATGGCGATATCTTTTATTCCTGTCTGCTTTACTGCCAAAAGCAGCTTTTTCATCAGTATGTCTATCAAATCTTTCTGAAATGAGGCACACAGATCTGCTTTGTTGTGCTCCATAAAATCAGGGTCTTCCTTTATCCGATCTCTGAGAAAATAGAGCAGCGAGGTCTTGATGCCGCTGAAACTGTAGTTCAAGTCGGGGATTTGCGGCTTTGCAAATCTGAATTTGTTTTCATCTCCCTCTTTGGCCAGCCTGTCCACTACGGGACCACCGGGGTAACCGAGGCCCATCAGCTTGGCACATTTGTCAAACGCCTCTCCTACCGCATCGTCTATTGTATGACCAAGTATCTCAAACCTGAGAGGCTCTTCCATCTTCACTATTTGAGTGTGACCTCCGGAAACAAGAAGACATAAAAACGGAAACTCAGGTGAACGGTTGACTCTGCCCTCCACTTTAATAAAATGTGAAAGTATATGTCCCTGAAGGTGATTTACTTCTATAATGGGCTTCCCTGTGGAGAGTGACAGCCCCTTGGCAAATGAAGTTCCGACAAGAAGAGAACCGAGCAGTCCCGGGCCGCGGGTAAATGCGATTGCATCCACTTCATCCAGCGAGATGCCTGCCTGACGGACGGCCTCAGATACAACCGGCAGAATGTTCTGCTGATGCGCTCTGGAGGCCAATTCGGGAATTACCCCACCATATTGTCTGTGCACTTCCTGGGATGCCATAACGTTTGAAAGCAGATATTCATCCCTGATGACGGCAGCCGATGTATCATCGCAGGAAGACTCGATTGCAAGAATTGTTGTACTCATACTAAGTAATTTGCAGCAAAATTAGTAAAAATTCGTACTTTTGTCAGATGTAGTTCAATTAATGGGTATAATTTAAGTTTTAGAGAGATTAAGACCTGGAAGAAAATAGTGTTTGCAATACTGATCGTGATGCTGATAATCCCGGTCACTGCCTTTATTGTTGTCCAGATACCGGCTGTCCAGACAGCCCTTGCCAAGAAAGGTGTGGCCCTGCTTTCACAGAAGATCAACGGCGATGTTTCTATCGACAAGATCTATTATGCTCTACCGAATGATATCATTATCAGCAATCTCTGCATCCAGGAACCTTCTGGTGACACTATTTTTCATTCAAAGAAGATAGCCCTATCCATTAGGGCAAGAACCCTTTTGGAAAGTAATATACACATCAGGAAGGTCTCTCTTGCAGACGGACAGTTCAATATAAGAAACATTTCCAAAGACAGCACCAACCTTTCTATCGCCCTTGCACCTCTCACTGCGCCAAAGGACAGCACCGCCTCATCGAAGAGTACGTCAGGTGGAAGATTCAAATCCATTCAGGTAAGGAACATACTCGTTGATAACCTGGATTTCCTGTACAGCAACCCTTTCGCTCCGATTGAAGCGGAAGTAAAGGCTCTATTGAAAACCTCTCCCCGCTCAATGGAGTGGAACAATATAGATCTCGACAATATCTGTGTCAACGGTGAAGGGTTTAAATATTCGAAGCAGGGAATGGAAGTTAACCTGAAAAAGCTTTCGTTGAACGAAAGCCATGGGATGAATATCAACACTTTAAGCGGGAAGATCTCAATGGGGACGGTCGATACGCTTATAGCCGGAAAAGTGGACACTCTCAATGAAATCAGGATTAAGGATCTCCAAATTATTGATGACTACTCAAATGTCTTCGCCAGAACATACGCTATGAGATTTGAAAAGTTTTCGGACTTTTCCGACTACTGCAACAAGGTCTGGATGGAACTTGACAATGAAAATTCATATCTTGATTTTAAAACTCTCCAAAGCTTCGCCCCCGGCATTTCGACTATTAAACTCAAGCTCTTTATAACGGGTCTGACCACAGGCACCGTCAGCAATATGCAAAGCAAGTCCTTGAAGGTATATTCCGGCACTAAAAAGACATTTCTGCACTTTGCCGCCCACCTTTCGGGCCTGCCTAATTCCTTTGAGACAATGGCCGGATTTGACATAAAGGAGTGCTATACTACCACTGAAGATCTTGCGACCATTATTGGGCAGGTTTCTGCCGGCAATTTTGACAAAAAGGCCATCTCCCAATTTGCCCCCGGGGAGAGATTTCATTTTGACGGCAGTCTGAACGGCTTCTTTGAAGACTTCGTGGCCTTCGGGGAGCTACATTCCAAGGATATGGGCAGCGTCAGGGTCGATATTATCTGCCGTAACGAAAGAGAAAAGGGATACGAAATTATAGGCTTTGTAAAAGGAAATGAATTTGAAACAGGCAAGTTTCTGCAAAACAAGATGCTTGGCAAACTCTCCTGCGATGCCACTATTTCCGCATTGGCCGGAAAGGAGGCATCAACTCTCGACATAGAAAATTTCAACATTACCCGGTTTGAGTTTAACAACTACACATACAGTCGCATTTCCGGACACGGCAAGCTGGCCGATTCCGAGTTTGAAGGCAGGGTGCTGAGCAGTGATCCCAACCTTAACTTTATGTTTACCGGTAAGTTTGCCCTCTCGGGCAAAAACAATAACAGTCTGTACAGGTTTGATCTGAAACTTGGATATGCCAATCTGAATGCACTGAACTTCGATAAGCGCGATGTGTCTGATCTGAGAATGATGGCGGTTGCCGATATTACGAAAACTACGACAGGAGACATATTCGGGAAACTGACTATCAACCACCTGGCCGGTACTGTCAATAAGAATATCTATAATGTGGGTAACATACTTGTCAATTCGCTCTTCTCGGACAAGGATTTTACAATATCGCTCAACTCCTCGTTTGCGGATGTTTCGTTTCACGGGACTGCCCCTATCAATACATTCATCTCGGATCTGATGTCACTCTCTGTGGGAGAGCACCTGAGCAACCTGTTTCCCGACAGGAAAAAAGAGGTAAAGGATGCCTACACTTTTCGGCTTGTTACCTACAATATGAAGCCGGTATGCGAATTTCTGATGCCTGAACTTTATGTCGGCGACAGTACGAGATTATCAGTCGATATAACTAAGTCCGGTGACATGCAGGTTGATCTTCATTCCGATCTGCTTGCGCTGAAAAACAAGTACATCAAGTCTCTTTCCGTTAAGATAGACAATCGGGATTCAGCCATGAATGCGACCGTTATTTCGGATATGCTCCAGTCCGGCGACCTGATGGCTAAAAATGACACGATTAAGGCCAAAATACGGGACAATCTGTCTGATTTGGTGCTTAGCTTCGACAATAAGACAAAGTCTGCTACAAGGGCTAAAATCAGTGCTGCCGTGGCTTTCCCACAGAAGGGGGCGACTCCGTATGATATTATGGCATTTTTCAGAGACTCCGATATATCTCTTAATGGAGGGAAGTGGAATATTGACCCTTCTTCTCTCTATTATACGGATAAGAAGATTTTGGTCAACAACTTTAAAATCAGTAACCGGGGACAGTCTTTGGAGGTGAACGGGACTCTATCCTCATCTGTAGAGGATACTCTTAATGTGGCTCTTAAAAAGTTTGACGCAGCACTTGTAAATCCTTTTATCGGTATGCCGCTCAATGTTCAGGGTCTTTTCTCAGGCACTGCACAGCTTTTTGACTCGTTCGGAAATACGATGGGCATGCTTATAGACGTGAAGGGAGACTCGGTATATGTGTTCAACAAAGAGGTAGGCCGGTTGGATATTTCAAGTACCTGGAATGAAACGGACAAGAAGTTTGATCTTAACCTGGTCAACAGGCTGCATGACAGGATTCCACTCAATTTTACCGGAATTTATAAACCTTCGACTAATACACTGAAAGCGAAGGCCTCGCTTCGCGAGTTTACTCTGGTCTATTTCGAGCCGCTGCTGACTTCGCTTGTTTCGACTATAAGCGGCTCTATCTCGGGAGATCTTACTTTTGACGGGCCGCTGGACCGTCTGAAGATCAGCAGTTCGGGAAGCAGACTAAATAACCTTGGAGTGAAATTGCTGTTTACACAGGTGCCGTATACTCTTGACGGGCCGTTAGATGTCTCTGAAAAGGGGATCACTTTCAATAATATTACTATTAAGGACAAATACGGGCATTCAGGATCTGTACGTGGAGGTGTCAAGTATGACTATTTTAATGATATTAAGTTAGATACCCGTATCTCTGTCAATAATATTCTCGGTCTGAATACAACAGCGGTCGATAACAGTTCTTTCTACGGACGTGCGTTCGCTACGGGTATGGTAAGATTGACAGGTCCTATGAATAAGTTGATGCTGGATATCAATATTACGACTAATCCTAATTCTACAATTCATATTCCTCTGAGTTCTTCGACAAAGGAGCAGACTTCTCTTTTGACTTTTGTCAGCGACTATACACCAAAGGTTAATGCTTATGACTCTCTGATTGTACTGAACAGTGAAAAGAAGAGTACCAACGACTCCGAATTCGGTGTGAATGTCCGTATCAACGCTACACCTGATGCTGAAGTTCTGTTGGAAATCAATAAGTCCGTCGGAGATATGATTAAGGCTCGCGGCTCGGGGCAGATAGCTATCGCAGTCAATCAAGCGAAGGATCTGTTTGATATTAAAGGCGACTACAATATCGATGAGGGGAGTTACAAGTTTGTATTTCTCGGTCTTGCGTCACGTGACTTTATCATCAATCCGGGCGGAACGATCAATTTCAACGGAGATATTATGCAGTCTGATCTTAATCTTACGGCGACTTACAGGACTAAGGCTTCAATCGGTACTCTGATAGCAGATACTACTTCAGTAAGCAGCAGAAGGACTGTGGATTGCGGTATAGGTATCAGTGGTAAGCTGACTAATCCGCAGCTTAAATTTGATATTGATATTCCCGATCTGGATCCTACTACTCAGGGTAAGGTTGAGAGTGCTCTGAATACGGAGGATAAGAGGTTGAAGCAGTTGCTTACTGTGTTGCTGTCAGGCAGTTTTCTTCCTGATGAGCAGTCGGGTATTGTCAATAATACGACTGTGCTCTATTCTAATGCTTCTGAGATTATGTCCAATCAGTTGAATAATGTGTTCCGGCAACTGGATATTCCTCTTGACTTGGGCTTTAATTATCAGCCCGGGGAGAATGGCAGGGATATCTTTGACGTGGCTATCTCTACTCAGCTTTTTAACAATCGTGTGACTATCAACGGTAATATCGGCAATAAGCAGTATCTTTCTTCGAGTACGAGTGATGTGGTCGGAGATGTGGATGTTGAGATTAAGTTGAATGAGAGCGGCAAGTTGCGACTTAATCTGTTTTCGCACTCTGCGGATCAGTACAGTAATTATCTTGACCAGACTCAGCGCAATGGCGCGGGTCTGGTCTACCAGGAGGAGTTTAACAGTTTCCATGAATTGTGGCGCAAGATCTTCTGGTCAAAGAAGCGCCGCGAAGATTATGATGCCGCTCTGCGTGAAGAACGTCGCCTACAGCGCGATACACTCAGCGTCGGTCAAGTACCGGTCGGTACTGCTGCCCCCGGCACTGCGCCGGACGGCAGTGATCCGAACGGCAGTGGTCCGGACGGCAGTGGTCCGCGAGACTCTGCTTGGGTCGGTACTGCACCGGTCGGCATTGATCCGAGAGGCGTTGATCCGAGAGACTCCATGGCGACTACCCGATGAGACACTTGTGCTACTTTCCGGCGACACTTTTCTTGGCGTTCCTGCCAGATCCCCCCCCCCTTACTTTCTTTCCAATCCACTCCATTGGCTCCTGCGCTGCGACGAGATGTCCCTTCCGGCGCTGACAAATGCGCCTCAAAGCACATTCTCGTCTCCGCTCAACCGGATGCAATAGTTATCGCGTCATAATCACATTCAAAGCGACAGGCAATGCATGATCAAACATACGGCACAGGTTTAGAACGTGACCACCCCTTTAGAGACATCGGCTTGGCCACAAAACAGGCCCAAAACGTGGCTGAACGCATGGAAATGATCACCGCGGCCACGAAAACAGCCCAAAACGTGGCTGAACGCATGGAAATGATCACCGCGGCCACGAAAACAGCCCAAAACGTGGCCAACACAAAAATTACAACTATCATTAATGTTTCGTTTCCATTGCTGTCCCGTTAAAATCATATAATGTTCTTTGAAAAAATTGATATTTAGTTTGTTACAGAGATTTTCAGATCAAACGGATTTCATTTTGCATTTTTGCAGTTATAGTAATTTCTGCAATATGCATAAAGATAAATTCGTTTTCTCACAGCTGACAGGGTTTCTTGATAGAAACAAATTTAACTACATCGTCAGGAGGTATGATGGTGACAAATATGTTAAGCATTTCACCTGTTGGAATCAGCTCTTGGCTTTGATGTTTGGTCAGCTTTCAAACCGTGAAAGTCTTCGTGATTTGGTGGTTGCTATCGATGCTCACAAATCCAAAAGTTATCACCTCGGTTTCGGAAAGAATGTTTCAAAAACATCCCTTGCAAGAGCAAACCAAGACAGAGATTATCGCATCTTTGAAGAGTATGCTTACTACCTCGTTGATGAAGCTCAAAGAAAATGCGCTACGGATATTTTTAAACTAGGAGGAAACGTTTATGCATTTGATTCAACCACGATAGATTTGTGTCTAAGCGTGTTCTGGTGGGCAAAGTTCAGGAAGCATAAAGGAGGAATAAAAATTCATACTCTGTACGATGTGGAAACGCAAATTCCAAAGTTCTTTCACATTACCGAAGCTGCTGTTCACGATATGAGAGCAATGGATGAAATTCCGTATGAATCAGGAGCTTATTACATCTTTGACCGGGGATACAACGACTTTAAACGCCTGTACAAAATACATTGTATCGATGCTAAATTCGTCATCCGAGCTAAGACTAACATCCAATTCAAACCCGTTAAATGGAAACGAAAATTACCCAAAAATGTGCTTTCAGATGCAACAATAACCCTTACAGAATATTATCCGAGCAAACGGTATCCGGAGCATCTGAGGCTTGTAAAATATTGGGATGATGAACAGTCCAGAGAGTTCCTTTTTCTGACCAATGCTTTCGATATTTCTGCACTTCAAGTAGCAGAATTATATAAAAATAGATGGAAAGTCGAACTGTTCTTCAAATGGCTAAAGCAACATCTCAAGATCAAAAAATTCTGGGGAACTACTGAAAACACTGTTCGAATTCAAATCTATTCTGCCATCTGTGCATACTGTCTTGTTGCCATCGTTCAACACGACATGAATCTTGACAGGAGCACTTACGAAGTTCTGCAAATATTGAGCATCTCGCTTACCGACAAAACTCATTTATCTGACCTCTTTGACAAAACTAAAAATCAAAATTTCAATGAACTTTACGACTCTAACGAGCCAAATTTATTTAATATTTAAAACGTCCCAATTTTAATGGGACACTAATGTTTCGTTTCCTCAAATAGTAGTGTGCTTAGCAGAAACAGCAAGTACACAGCGAGCCACCCTCCCACTTGGCGTTCCTGCCAGATTCCCCCCTTACTTTCTTTCCAATCCACTCCATTGGCTCCTGTGCTGCGACGAGATGTCCCTTCCGGCGCTGACAAATGCGCCTCAAAGCACATTCTCGTCTCCGCTCACCTCAACGCAGACGGAAGTCAGGCGATGGAACAGCGCCTGATACCCTTCTAAGGGCAATTGGGTGCCTGACTTCCAAATGGGCGAAAAACAAAACACAGCATACAATACACTCTAAGGGGTTATTGCAAAACAAGCGT
>JAQUYF010000015.1 GCA_028691975.1 Bacteroidales bacterium
TTCATAAGCTCTTTTTCACCCCCGCTGACACCGGTGAGATTAATGTACTCACTCAACGCCTTACACCTGAGTGCAGTATTAAGTTCCGTAGGCTCCTTTTTAGCAGCTTTTGCAGCCGCTGCCAAAGCCTTTGCTGCATCTTTCACTGTAACAGGTGCATCACTTTGAGCCATTTTGGCTTTAGGTATCCCCAAAACCATCAATTGGCGGGTCAAAAATCCTTTTACGGTCTCATCATTGCTTTTTGCGAGAGCGTCCTGATAAGCCTTTATTACATCATCCTTATAATCAGACTCTTCCGAAGGAATAGATGCCACATAGGCCGTCACTCCGCTAAGAGCATACTGAGCAGGAACGGAGCTCTTATCATTTCGCTCAAGCATCTGAAGAAGCATTGAGATGCCTTCTTCTCCCGTAGAAACAATATCGTCCATGAGACGATTGTACAAAGCCTGATTATCGGCAGGAAGCTGATTAAGCGCATCAACAATCTTTGTACTTGCAGTTCTGTTCGCATTTTGAGCGAAAGAAGAGAAAGCAAGTACGGTAAAAATCAGAAAGGCTGAGAAACTTCTTTGAAGCACTCTGCAAGTTGTATTTTTAATACTTTTCATCATCATAAATATTAAAGAGTCCATGGAGCACGCATCGGCTGATTAATCAGACGGTTAGCTGCATCATCATTGATAAATTCCATCTTCGCACTGTCAAAATTAAAAGTCCTGTTGAGCTGAAGTGCTACGGCACCGATATTGACGAGCGTACAACTGCGGTGACCGTTAATCTCGTTGAGAGCAAACTTCTGACGTGACTTTATGCACTCAATAAAATCTGTGTTCTGAGGTTTAGGATCAGGAAACTTGGCAAGCTTCATCTGCCAATCCGGAATATCGCAGATGAAATTGTTATAAACATTACCGTTAGGACCTGCAATGTAAGGTGTGTCCGATTGACCGTAGTCACCTCCCCAAAGTACGATCTGACACCCGTCTGAATATGTATAAGTAATCGATCTCCACGTACCTACGGCATCATAATGCTGCTGCGGGGCATCCACTTCCACCTTAACCGGACTTTCATTGTCCTTTCCGAGGAAATATTGTACGGGATCCATATAGTGCTGACCCATATCGCAAAGTCCACCTCCATCATAATCCCAATACCCACGGAATGTCTGGTGCACTCGATGCGGGTTGTAAGGCTTCTCAGGAGCAGGCCCCAACCACATATCGTAGTCAAGCTCTGCAGGCACAGGCATTGGATCAAGATGCTCCTTACCTACCCAGTAAAACTTCCAGTCAAATCCTGTATGCTTGGAGATTGTAACTTTCAACGGCCAACCGAGCAAGCCACTCTCCACCAATTTTTTGAGAGGGAATACGGTAGTGCCGAGACCATAAAAATTATCAGTAAAACGGAACCACGTATTGAGGCGGAAAACTCTGTTGTAGCGCTCCATAGCCTCCATTACTCGTTTCCCTTCACCGATAGTACGGGTCATAGGCTTTTCACACCATACATCTTTTCCTGCCTTGGCTGCCGCAATGCTCATAAGAGCATGCCAGTGCGGAGGAGTTGCAATATGCACAACATCGACGTTAGGGTCGTTGATAAGATCCATCCAGTTGGAATAGAGATTAATGTTGGCATCAACATTTTTGTTACCCTCACCATGAAGCTTTTGAGCAAGTTCACGACCTGCCGTCAGGTGATTTTTATCAACATCACAAATGGCGGTAAGACGTGCTCCTCCGTATCTGAAATGTGAACGTCCCATACCTCCAACACCTATTATTCCTTTGGTCAACTGGTCACTGGGGGCTATATATCCTTTACCGCCCAACACGTGTCTGGGCAAAATAGTAAGTGCAGCTATTGCACCTGATGCTTTTAAAAAAGTTCGTCTGTCTAAAGTCATATTATTATTTACGTAAACTGTTAGCAATCCACGAAGTTACAAAAAGTACGCTTATGCACAAACAAGAGTTATCAATAAGTTATCGACAATTATAATGAGAAGCAGCTATGTCCGGCCACGTTTGAGGCTGATTTTGTGGCCGAGGTCAGTGACTTTGCATTGCCGGCCACATTTGAGGCCTGTTTTGTGGCTGAAGCGATGGTTTGCCGCTAATGCCGCTAAAGATGGAGAATTATTTATTGTGGCGAAGAAGACCGTAACCCTTATTAAGGGTACTGCGACGGTTGATGATGCTTTTCAGAGTTTTTTTGTCGCCACGTACGGGCAGATCATTCTTATCCGCATCCTCAAGAAAGCGCCACGCATACTCAGAAGCCATAGCAGCTTCTCTCAAAGTAGGAAGCAACGGACTCAAAGACTTCTTCTCAAGAGAATCGGCAAATAGATTGAGCAGAATATCGATATTCTTATCTCCGAAAGGTCTCTCCTCGACAATAGTCTTTGTAACGCCGTGTATCTCCACAACAGCCGTCTTAAAATCATGCGTCATACGTGCAACCCCCTTAGTGCCAATGATATCGTTGTATGAAAGATGAGTAAGATCCTTAGCGAGCTGACCGTAAATATGACCTTGGGTAATATCAAAGACGACACCATTTTCAAAAGTACCGTGACAATTCAGCCACCAAGGCTCACCGTAATCCCAAAAATCCAATCCCTGAGCATGCCACGTCTTGAATTCGCTTTCAGCCATCCAGCGGGCCAAGTCCACATAGTGTAAACCACAGTCGTGAAAACAAGGTCCTTCAGGTGCGTGCCCCTCACCCGGAGCAAGCCCCGGCGTCATGTGACAGATTCGTATGATCGCCAGATCTCCCAATTCTCCCGAACGAAGAGCATCACGAAGCATAAGATTGTACCAGGCATTACGCAAAGGCAAATTAACGGTAGCAAGCAGTCCTGAATTTGCGACCAACTTTACCACCTGCCATTCATTCTCTATCTTGTCTGAGAGAGGCTTCTCCGTAATGATATTTTTGCCTGCGGCGACAGCCTTCTCAATCTGCCCCATCCTCGAATCGGCAAGAGCCGTCAGGATTACCGCATCCACTTCCGGATCGGAAAATATAGCCGTATCATCGGAGAGAACTTGGGCCGTCAATGAAAGTTCATTTAAAGTCTTCTCGGCAAAGTCCCTTGCAGAAGGATCAATATCAAGTATGTATAATATGTCCCAATAGTTATTTTTTGCAATCTCGCGGAGATACAACTCTCCCATCCTTCCAAACCCGATAATAGCCGCTTTGAACTTCCTGGTACCCATGTAGAATAATTTTATGCAAATATAGGTATTCAAGTAAAAAAATCCGCAAAAAATAGATAATCGTTCGTAAAATAAGGTTGTAAATTATTGAGCAACCCTTACCTTTGCACAGCGTATTATTAAGGATCATCCAATGACAGACCACTCGATAAAGCATATCTTCTTCCACGAATTACACGAACACAAACACAGAATAGTGCTGACAGTATCCGTAATATGTGGACTGATCATACCAATTTCGACAGCAAAACCACTCTCTGCACAGACCATTCCCACACTTGACCACAACTTCATCCGTCCCAACCTTGAGTACGGCTACAACCACACGTGGGGCAACTATACCGACATCACCCTGACAACTGACTGGTCGCTTTCGCAAAAAATGCATATAACAGGTGGATTATCAAGCAGTACGGCAGATATCCACGCATTTTACGCAGGAATCAGATATGACATACCTCTTCACTTTGGAGATGCAGGCACTCTCTATATTGACAACCGCTACCTGCTTCGCTGTGTCGTACGCAACGACATTTGGGATGCCACGGGGACCCTTTCTGCAGGCTACTTTCACCACCATCTAAGAGCAGAGGCCGGCATTTCCACCCTCTACTTTTTCGACTCGAATGGAGGAATTTGGGAGCCATTGGGCTTTATTTATCTACTTGAGGGTATGATATTTAAGAATAGTCATAAATGGAACGCGGGTGCCAGAATATCCAATATCCGTCCATTTGCCGTAGAGAGATTCTACTTCCCAACTTTTTCACTTCTCGGACAGTACAGAATATCGGATCGGTTAGCCATTACGGCGGAAGGAGGAGTCGAACCAAGTGGAATTTTCAACATGGCGGCCCAATTTTACAGCGGCTACATTAACTTAGGCCTGAAATTTTTATGGTAAAAAGAGTATATATATTACTGTTGGCACTCTCCCCGATTATATTTGCAACGGGATGCAACGAGCTTGACTTTCCAGGCATGATCTACTCCTCAAGCGGAAGTGTTGAGAGTCGATTTGCCGAGTCCATTTCATGGAATCTAAGCCACGAAAGCAAGATAAAAGTCTCCCCGTCAGATACATACACGATGTATGTCGGCACCGACTGTCACGTTGACAAGACATACAACAATCTCAGCAGATTTCTCGAAGAAGAAAAGAACGACCCGACTTCAATAGGATCTTTCATGCTCGGAGATTTGGGACAGACCTACGACCTGTTCCCCGTCATAGCCGAAATGCTTGCAGACAGCTATGTTATAGTGGGCAACCACGATATGTATTTCAACAGATGGGAAGAGTTCAGACAATATTTTGGAACTTCAACATACTGTATCACTGTGATAACACCTAAGTATCAGGATCTTATAATTATGCTCGACTCCGCTAACGGCACATTGGGTTCATCCCAAATGAAGTGGCTCCGCAACATACTTTTGCAAAGTCGTGCAGCATACCGTCACTGCATCGTCTGTACACACGTCAACCTCTTCAAAACCGACAATTCCCAACAATTCACCGGTAATATGCCCATTGCTGAGACCTTTGAACTTTGTGCTCTGTTTGACCAATACGACGTGGAAATCTGTCTTCAGGGACACGATCATTATCGTGAAGAGCTGATCTTCAAGGGTGTTGAATATATAGACATTGAGTCGATGGAAGATGCTTCCGCGCCTCCGGCATACCTGCTGCTGACAGTAGGGAGCGACATTACTCACAAATTCCAATCACTTTAGCATACATATACTTAATGAACACACGCATAACTTACAATAACGAAAAATACATACTTGGGCAGTTGTTCTGGAGTTTTTTCAAGATAGGTGCCTTTACGTTCGGAAGCGGCTATGCCATGATTCCGATGATTGAAAAGGAGGTCATTGATCGCAAGAAGTGGTTTGAAAAGGATGACTTCTACAATCAATTGACACTTGCACAGTCAGCTCCGGGGCCGATTGCCCTCAATACGGCTGTATTTGTCGGATACAAGTTAAAAGGATGGATCGGCTCGCTGATTTCAGTCCTCGGAGTAGTGATTCCATCTTTTACCATACTCCTGCTCGTAGCAGTATATTTAGCCGGTTATAAGGATCTTCCCGAAGTAGAATCGGCTTTTAAGGGCATCCGACCGGCTGTCATTGCCCTCATCTGCGTTCCCTGCATCCGCATGATGAAGAATTTCAGCATCTGGAAGATAGCAGTAGCCGTCAGCATAGCTATAATCATCTGGCAATTAGGTATTTCTCCTATCTATTTTCTGATACTCGGAGCTGCTGCCGGCATAATATACACTTTTTACGCCAAACCTAAACCGAAGTCATGATCTACCTGCAACTTTTTCTTTCATATCTGAAAATAGGTTTTTTCGGCTTCGGAGGAGGGATAGCCATGATCTCTCTCATCAACAATGAAGTAGTGGTGCGCCGTGCATGGCTCACGAGTAAGGAATTAACTGATATTGTGGCTATTGCGCAAATGACCCCTGGCCCTATTGCCGTAAACTGTGCTACTTACGTAGGCTATACCGTTACCGGAAATATTTGGGGATCATTGCTTTCCACATTTGCAGTCAGCCTTCCCCCAATGACTATCATGCTGCTGATCTGCTACTTTTACAAGAGATTGAATCACAACCGTTTTGTGGAAGGTGCTCTCGCGACAATGCGCCCCGTAATGGTCGGGATGATTGGTGCCGCAGCCCTTACTTTCGTCAGCAAAGAGACCTTTGTGGACTGGAAAAGCTACATCATATTTGCAGTATGCTTTGCTGCTACATGGCTGAAAGTCAGCCCTATATTACTGATCGTCCTTGCTGCCGTCACCGGCATTATTCTCTATTAAACCCTGCCCGACACCTCTTTCCTCATCTATTTCCGAGAGGAAGGCAAGCACTACCTGATTAAACAGCACAGGTGCTTCGACATTGCAGACATGTCCGGCCCCAGGCAAAATAACCAGCCGTGAATAATCATCATGCGTCTGCATATACATTTTCACCTGTGAAATAAAGATATAATCATCCTCCCCCATCACATAAGCAGTGCGAACCGGAGGTTCAACATCCCAATACTTGGCGAGGATCTTGTTAAGCCCCTTGTTGAGAGTCATCCACTTCATAAAGTCATCACGCGTGATTTTAAGTGACTCTGCAATAAACAACTTGCGAGACTCGGTATTTGCCTTCGACGGCATCAATACACGCGCATAGATGCGATATATCCACATATATGGAAAGATATGTTTGGTAAGATTTGCCACCCAGGAGAGAAACTTGGATCTACTGTTAAACTTCATCACAGCTCCCGCAATAGTCATAGATTTAACCAGATGTATGTGAGTCTCGGCTATCTGACGTATTACAATACCTCCGAGGGAGAGACCGACGAAGTGGCACGACTTGAGGCCGAGCGATTGCACCACTTCCATGACATCTGAAGCAATCTGTTCAATGGTAAACTTCTGATAGATATCAGGCTCTCTTTTCTTTTTCACTTTGGAAACAGACTTTGCAGACTTTGAGGAGTCTCCGTGCCCTCTCAGATCCACGAAAAGCAGATTGTACTTTCGGCTGAAGTCACGTACCTGCTTAAACCATACATTGGAACTTCCACCCGCTCCGTGTACGAAAACCACCCAGTCGGCAGCATCTTGATTTACAATAGTTTTGTATGCGATCATGTTACTGTTCCTCCTCTTGCAACTCCTTTACTCCCGCATACTTCCTCCATTTCTCGATAAGAGCGGTAAAGTCGGAAGGTATTTCCGAATCAAGGCGAAGCCACTTCCCCGTCCTCGGATGGACAAAACCTAATGTCTTGGCATGCAACGCGTGACGCGGCAATATCTCGAAGCAATTGTCTATAAACTGCCTGTATTTTGTATAAATTGTTCCCTTCAAAACCCTGTCTCCGCCATAGCGATCATCATTGAAAAGCGGATGTCCGATATAATTGAAATGAACGCGAATCTGGTGCGTTCTTCCTGTCTCAAGGATACACTCGACCAAAGTCACATAACCGAATCTTTCAAGCACGTTAAAGTGTGTCACGGCATGTTTGCCCTGCTCTCCCTCCGGAAATACCTTGAATTTCAAGCGATCATTCGGGTCGCGTCCGATATTTCCCTCAATCGTGCCACTATCCTCTGTGATGTTGCCCCACACAAGGGCGATATACTTTCTTTCTATCGAATGATCGAAAAACTGTTTGGCCAAATTCAACTGGGCTTCGTCATTCTTAGCCACTACCAGCAGTCCTGAGGTGTTTTTGTCAATTCTGTGAACCAAAATGCCCATCCTCTCATCTCCCTCATCAGCATTTTGGGTAATACCCAAATGATATGAAAGCGCATTAATCAAAGTACCTGAAAAATGGCCGAACCCGGGATGAACCACCATACCTGCAGGCTTATTAACGACAAGCAGATCATCATCCTCATACACTACGTTCAGAGGTATAGGCTCCGGATGCACTTCGAAGCCACGTCTTTGGAAAGGCATCATTATCGTAATGACATCCAAAGGCTTGACTTTGTAATTGGCTTTTACGACTTTGTCATTGACACGCACATACTCCGCATCAATCGCAAGCTGAATGCGGTGTCTTGAAGTCTGTTCTATATGTGTTGAAAGATACTTATCGATGCGCAGAGGAGACTGACCTTTGTCCACAACATACCTGAAGTGTTCAAACATCTCCTGCTCCTCATCCTCGGATGCAACCTCTTCAATGTCTATGTCGTCATCACAATAATCACTATTCATTATCCTCTTCAATAATCTCCTCCGGAGTCTCGGACGCAGTGATTTTAATCTTAGCCTGATCTAAAGTCAGTTTTATGTCCACCATCGCACCGAGCGGATAACTGACGCGATTGGTATATACCGGCGACTGCTGATACACCATGGCTTTCAGGCTGTCTTCGTAATTCGTAACTGTCTCGTCGTAAGTTATATTACCTATATTCAACGAGTTGTCGATAATCGTCTCTTTTGCGAGATCGGCCGTATAGCCCAACAAGTATGGTATATAAGTCTCGTTATCATCATAGTTGAGACCGAGAAGCAAATCGATCTTCGAATCGACATCTATCTGTGTACCGGGGGCGATCTGAACACCTCCATACTTTTGTGCCAAAACATTGTTTGTGGCGATATCCTGAGTGTAAGAGAGTCTTCCGACCTGCAACCCCTTGGAATACAGCTCTGTCTTAGCCTGACGCAACGAGAATCCCACCAATGACGGCATAGCTACCTTCTTAACTGTTGTCGCATTGATAGTCAGAAAGATACGGCGATTCTTCTTAACTTTGCTGCCGGCTGCAGGCTCCTGACTGTACACCAGTCCCCTGTCCATATTCTTGACAAAAACCGAATCAGTGACTTCTACCCTCACATTGCGTCTGTGAGCCAGACTTTCAGCGTTTTTCACAGTCATCTGCGTAAAATCCGGTACGTTGAGAAGACGATTGTGTCTTGTAACGATAGCCAATACAACCTGGGCGATAAGAACCAATGCTACTATCACTATGAGAGCAGCCAATAGATTACGCCATATCCATCTGTTTTTTTTACTGTTTTCTTCCATAACGGTGACAAAGTTAATAAAAAATATGAGGATGATAAAAATTGCTTTTTAACCACCCTCAATATCTTTTTGCAACTGCTTCAGGCTACTACCAAAGTTCTTCTGAAGAGACTGTCAATTTTTTGCGGCCATGACGACGGCGAGCTGCCAATACGCGGCGACCGTTTGCTGAAGACATACGTTCACGGAATCCGTGTTTATTGCGTCTTTTACGTTGTGAAGGTTGAAATGTACGTTTCATTATGATATGTTTTTATTATTTTCCTGCAAAAATGGAGTGCAAAGGTAATGCTTTTGTTTGTAAATACAAATTTATTGACTGATAATTATTATCTTTTTTTCTCTGAAATAATCTTCCTCAAACCAATTAGTTATATCATACACAGCTATCTTGCCTCTGTCAATTTTGTTCCATTTGACGCAATCGGAAATCTCCTGATCAAGCTCACCCCCTTTCAGGTAAATCACCTCTTCGCGATACTTTCCCTTAACCCATGGCACAAAGTCACTTAAACTTGCCACAGCCCGCGAGACAATATAATCAAAATGCTGCCTGATCTCTTCAGCCCTGCAATTTACGGTAGTCACATTAGACAGCTCCAGAGATTCGGCGACCCCCTTCGCTACAGTTATCTTCTTTCCGATCGAATCGCACAGTGTGAAATTCACATCAGGGAACAGAATGGCCAGAGGGATCCCGGGAAAGCCCCCACCGGTGCCTATATCGAGCACCGTACTTCCGGTAGGGAAATCCACCACTTTGGCAATTGCGAGGCTGTGGAGTACGTGGTGCAGATATAGTGAGTCTATATCCTTGCGGGAAATAACATTGATCTTTGAATTCCACTCTCTGTAAAGTGAGTCAAGATTGACAAATTGTTGTTTTTGCAAAGTAGTGAGGTTGGGAAAATATTTAATTATTTGATCCATGATCTTTATCTTTTACACATTCGACGAGTATTTTGCGTGCTCTGCTTAGTTTGGTTTTAACCGTGCCTACCGGAATATTAAGCTCTGCGGCAATATCTTCATAAGCATAGTCCTTAATAAACCTCAACTCGGCTACCCTGCGATATCCTTCCGGAAGATTGTGTATATGATCTATTATCTCCGATACGCTCTGAGCGATTATCACGGTATCTTCGGGCGTATCGCTGAATACAGTATTGATGACATCAGGCGAGGTCGTCGTGGAAACCGCATTTATTGAGTTTTTAAACTTGCGTAGATGATCAATCGCTTCGTTATGAGCGATACTGTAGAGCCATGTGGAAAAAGCATACTCCGGATCATATTTTGCCAAGTTGAGGTATGCCTTCTCGAAACTCTTCTGGCAAATATCCTCGGCATCTTCTCTTATGGCAACATACTTCAAGACAAAGGCTAACAACGGTTCACGATATTTGTCGAGCAGCAGAGAAAAGGCATCTCGATCACTATGCAGTGCCGAATACGCCAATTCCTTGTCAGTCATCACACTATGTTTAGTTTTACTCATTCTCAATCTAAGGGGATCCAGCACGCGTCATGGTGGTTAGTGTGCTTCCAACCAGTTTTTTCCATAACTACACTCCACCGACAACGGAATAGAGAGCTTGGTGACGTTTTCCATTTCATACTGCACTATCTGCATCACTCTCTCCAACTCCGGAGCAACAACGTCAAAAACCAACTCATCATGTACTTGCAGCACCATTTTACTCTTTAAATTATCCGAGTTTAAACGGTTATAAACATTTATCATCGCCAATTTGATAATATCGGCAGCACTTCCCTGTATCGGAGCATTGATAGCATTGCGTTCTGCAAGTCCCCTGACAACCTGATTGCGTGAATTAATATCGGGCAGATATCTCTTTCTTCCGAAAATGGTCTCCACGTAGCTCTTCTCTTTCGCTTTCAGGACGGCACCATCCATATACTCCTTCACCTTTGGATAGTGCTTAAAATACTCTTCAATAAACTCTTTTGATTCCTTGCGGGAAATATTCATTCTCTGGGCAAGGCCAAACGCCGATATCCCGTAAATGATCCCGAAGTTGGCCACTTTGGCCTTCCTGCGCTGCTCACGCGATACCTCCTCCATCGGCACCCCAAATATCCTTGAAGCCGTAGCTGTGTGAATATCGGCCCCATGTCGGAAGCCATCCAACATCCCGGGATCCTGACTCAACTCTGCCATGATTCTAAGCTCTATCTGAGAATAGTCAGCCGAGACGATATACCCGTCCTTTGTGCTGGCAATAAACGCTTTACGTATCTCTCTCCCCTGCTCTGTACGCACCGGGATATTCTGCAGATTAGGCCTAACCGAACTTAATCTTCCTGTAGATGTAAGTGCTTGATTAAAAGTAGTATGCACCTTCCCTGTCTTAGGATTGATAAGCGACGGCAACGGCAATATGTAGGTTGACAACAACTTCTTTACACCTCTGTATTCCAGTATCTTATTAATTATAGGATGTCTGTCTGCCAAGTACAGAAGAGTCTCTTCATCTGTAGGATAGTTTTCACGTTTATTTTTCTTTGCCTTAGGATCCAGATCCAGCTTCTCATAAAGTACAATGCCTATTTGACGCGGCGACGAGAGGTTGAGCGTCTGATCATCAGCCATCTCACGAGCCTCGGCCTCAATCCGTACAAGTTGCTCGCTCAGGAGTTTACTGTATTCTGCAAGTTGGGCCGAATCTACCTTCACTCCTGTATACTCCATGTCTGCAAGCACCTCTACCAAAGGCATTTCAATCTTCCGGTAGAGAGCTGTCAGGTGTTGTTCTTCAAGTTCCTTCATCATCAAAGGAAATACAAGTCCGGCTGCTATACACTCGGAAGCATTCTTTTGTGAGGTACGAGTCTCATCTTCCGGCACCGGGGTTGAAAAGAGATCTAACATCTTCGGCTCTTGCTCTTTCTCAACCTGAAGTGCGGTCAAGTCAACATTAAGATAACCCTTCGCTATGGTGTCAATCTTGTGTGAGCGTTCCGGATTGAGGATATAATGCATAAGTTCAATGTCATAAAGCTCTCCATTGACCGCTATCCCTTTGTCACGAAGTGCCAAAACAGAGGGCTTTGTTGCATGACCGATCTTCTCGACACTGTCATCTTCAAGTATTTGTCTTGCATTGTCATTATCCCATCCAAAATGGGCATATTTTTCTCCGCAGGAGAGAATAATATCCTTACATGTACGAAAAGCAACACTCTTCCCATTCCCGTCAACTTTGTACAGTTCAGCTAACAGGCGTTCCTGCGAGACCTCTTCGGGATGCAACTCGATATGAACCTCGGCCAGCTCAGGAGATGAAACTACGCCACCTGCCGGAATTAATTTCCGTAAGGAATTGAATTCATACTTGTTAAATAAGTCAGAAACGCACTGCGTACAAGCCATACTCACCTCTAATGCACTCTCATCCAGCTCTATATCGACATCCGTCTTGATGGTGACAAGATACTTACTCATCTCGAGATGAGGCATCGCCTCCTCAAAGGCTGCCTGCTGCTTCTGCGGTAGCTCATCAAGGTGCGCCAAAATGTTGTCCAGACTCTTGTACCGGCCGACAAGCTTCTTGGCGCCAACTGCCCCGATCCCCTTAACACCCTGAACATTATCAGCCGCATCTCCCCAAATTGCGAGAATATCGATCACTTGACGCGGGTCATCAATACCGTATTGACTACAGATCTGTTCAACACCTACAACTTCATTCTCTGCACCGGACTTTCCCGGCTTAAACTGATATATATCAGGTGCGATGATTTGTCCGAAATCTTTATCCGGAGTCACCATATACACTTCAAAACCTTTCTTCTGTTCGCGCTTGGCCAAAGTACCGATTACATCATCCGCCTCGAAGCCGTTTTTTATGATGACAGGAATGCCCAACGCCTCTACGATCTGCTTAAGCGGCTCAACAGCAGCTTTTACAAGCTCCGGAGCAGCACTGCGGTTTGCTTTGTATTCGGGATAAATCTCATGCCTGAATGTTTTGGTCGGCGGATCAAAGGCGACTGCTATATGCGTGGGATGTTCTTTGTTGATAAGTTCCAACAGGTATTTGGTGAATCCGTACAAAATTGACGTATCTTCACCCTTTGAATTAACCATCGGCCTACGCATGAAAGCATAATACATCCTGAATATCAGCGAATGTCCGTCTATGAGAAATAATCTTTGCATTTACAAATGTAACAATAATTTCCATTCACGACTCCGCTTTCTCAAGATGGATTGTAGCGCATGGAGGTATCAGGAGCATTTTTGTTATAAAATCAAATTATTTGCAATTTATTGATTAAAATATTTAATTATTTATTGCAGTTTGATTACAAATTATTATTTTTGCATAGTTAAAAACAATCGAACCATGAACATTGATCAATTATTATCAGCTAATGCTAAGAGTATGAGAAGGTCAGCGATTCGCGACCTTCTGAAAGTAGCAGTAAAACCCGAAATTATATCTTTTGGAGGCGGATTTCCAAGTCCCGAAACTTTTCCAATTGAAGAGTTGAAGAAAATCATGATGGATATCATGAATGAGCAGGGAGCAGCAGCCTTGCAATATGGTTCAACAGAAGGTGACGTATCTCTCAGAAAGGAAATCTCAAAATTATACAATGATGAGCATCTTAATATTCCAATTGAAAACATCCTCATCACTACCGCTTCACAGCAAGCTATAGATCTTCTTTCACGTATTTTTATTGACCCGGGTGATGTGATTGTCTGCGGACTGCCTTCTTACCTCGGCGCTCTTCAGGCTTTCTGGTCATACCAGTGCCATCCTTACGGACTCCGTCACAACAATGGTCTTGAAGAGGCTGTCAATGCTCTTGTAGCTGCAGGCAAAAAGCCTAAATTCATCTACTCCATTCCTGATTTTCAGAATCCTTCCGGAGAGACAATGACAGTTGAGGAGAGACAATACGTCGTTTCAGTTGCCGAAAAGTATGACTTACTTATTATTGAAGACAGCCCATACAAGCAAATACGATTTGAGGGCGAATCTCTTCCTACAATGTATTCAATGTGTCCTGATCGCGTAGTCCTGCTGGGAACATTCTCCAAGACATTTGTTCCGGGATTCCGTTTGGGTTGGGTTGTTGCCGCAAACAACATTATTGAGAAACTTATCGTTGCAAAGCAGTCTGCAGACCTTTGTACTCCTATTTTCAACCAGATGGTAGCTGCAAGGTATCTTCAGTCAGGTATGTTTAACAAAAATCTCGAAAAAATCAAATCTCTGTACAAACATAAAAAGAATATTATGATCAAGGCCTTCGAGGATTATATGCCGGAAGGAGTTACATGGACCAACCCACAGGGAGGTTTGTTCCTGTTTTTGAATCTTCCGCCGCAATATGATACAAGAGAGTTGTTTGATCTCGCCATCAAAGAAAATGTTGCATTCGTCATTGGTGAAGCATTCCATTGTGATGATTCCGGAAAGAACACGATGCGTTTGAACTTCTCATACGCCTCTGACGACAAGATTGTTGAAGGTGTTAAACGTTTAGCTGCCGCCATACAAGTGCTTTACAAGCGTAAAGGCAATTAAACTCCTAAAATTTGGCCACATTAGGGCTTGTATCTAAGTCCGAAAGGGTAAATAATTTTCATAGTAGTTGTTGTTGGGGGGTCGTCCGTTTGGACGACCCTTTTTTGTCACCGATCTAAATTTATTGAATGTATCAAAAAAAATGCTACATTTGACACGCTATAAAACTATTAAACTATGAGAAAACTATTTTTTCTTATTGTCTTCTTATCTATTTCCATATCGGTTGTTGCCCAAACGCAGGATTCTACCGCAAATACACAGCCACAACGCAAAAAAGTCGGCTTGGTCCTTTCCGGCGGGGGTGCCCGCGGAGTAGCACATGTCGGAGTGATTAAAGTTTTGGAGGAGGCCGGTATCCCCATCGACTATATTGCCGGTACAAGTATGGGTTCTCTTGTAGGGGCATTGTACGCCATCGGCTATACGCCTGAACAGATGTCCCATATTTTAACATCACAAAATTGGATGGAACTACTGATAGGTACTGTTCCACGCAATGAGTTACTCTTTGTTGAGAAAGAGAATAAAGATAAAACGATCGTTTCTCTTCCTTATGACGGAAAAAATATTAAAATAGCCACAGGCTTTCTCAATGGAAATTCGGCACAAAACCTCTTTTCCATATTAACCACAGGATACCACAACATGACGTCCTTTGACGATTTGCCGATTCCTTATGCATGTATCGCATACGACATAACCACAGGAGACGAAGTGGTGTTCAGAGGAGGAAATTTGGCAGTTGCCATGCGTTCAAGCATGTCTATCCCCGGAGCTTTTGACGCAGTAAATTATGATAATAAAATTCTGATCGATGGCGGAGTGATTAATAATTTTCCGGTAGATGTGATCAAAAAAATGGGGGCGGATATTGTGATAGGGGTTGATGTGAGCACTATTACGGAGCAACGGGAGAAACTTCAAGACCCATCGTCAAATGAAGATCGCAGGTACCTTTCGTTCGCAGTCAGAAATCTGATGGGAAGACTTGGAAAAGAAAAATTTCTACAAAACAAAAATTCTACCGATTTGTATATTCATCCTGATTTAGGTAATTATACTGTGGCCAGTTTTACGAATACTGCGATTGATTCCATGCTTGTATATGGGGAGCGGTCGGCAAGACTGTGTTGAGATGATCTGAATGCTCTGAAAAAAGAGATAGGTGTAATTTCCGAAGCTGATTTGCCTGAAGCAAAACATAAGACTGCACCTGCATTTTACGGGAAAATCCCTATTGCAGAGATTTACTTCCATGGAACAGGCAATCTGAAACTGAAAAACCTCTACAGAATACTCACATTTAAGCAGGACAGCGAGATCACATTTGAGGATCTGAGAAAGTCTCTTTTTGCGCTGTACGGTACAGGATACTTTTCTTCAAGCCTGTACAGGATAATAAAAAACGGAGATAAATACGACCTTCAGATTGATTGCACTCTCCTGCCTCTAAGTACATTTAATTTCGGTCTCAGATTTGACTCTTATGACTTCGGGGCATTTTATGCGAACGCACAGATTGTTCCATCTTTCTCCACAGAGTCCATGCTTGAAATCACTTCAAGGATATCGTTTGACCCATACATCTCAGCCGGCATATACTATCTCAATCCATGGGTTGGACGTTTTGGAGTGTCTTACCAATACCGGCACGGGATAGTACGTTTGTTTAATGATGATGTCGTGGTTCCGGAAAACAGATTTCACTGGAGCAGGTTTAAAGCTGATCTCGGCAATTTTCATTTTCATAATTTCAATTTTAGTATAAACGCAAGGTATGAAATATTTACTCCTGAAACCGATCTGCTTATGTTAAACACTTATACTAATGAGAAAGAGAAATATATGATATACAATGCCAATGTGGAATATGATAACTTTACTGATGCCTATTTCCCGGAAAAAGGAGCACATTTTACGGCAAATTATCAGTATATTACCGATGATTGGGTCCATTACAAAGGGCATAACGGCTACCAGACACTTTTCTCGTCTTTTTCGGTTGTTGTTCCTATGGGACACAGATTTGCGCTGATACCTCAAATATTCGGACACGGATCAATTGGAACAGACGTTCCTTTCCCTTACCAAAATATGTTGGGAGGCCCTATTTCGGGAATTTATATGGATCAGCAAATGGCTTTTTACGGGATTGGTCCGCAAAAAATCATGGATAATCACTATGCTGCTGTTGCTCTGAAAGCTCGTGTCAGAATCGGTGAAAATCATTACATCTGGGCTGTCGCCAATGCTGCACACACTTCAGCTGACGTGAAAGACTTGCTCAATCTCAATGCGGGCTCAACATACTATGGCGGTGCCATCGGGTATTCTTACAAAACGCCATTCGGCCCACTTGAAATACTCTTTGACTACGGCAATCTGAAAAAGCGAAACATGGGCTTTTACATCAACATCGGCAAATACTTTTAGGCACAGCCTGCGCAAAGCTCCGACAACTCAAAGCGGCTGCGACTCAGATATCCTGCAACTTACAGTTACCCGCAACGCAGAGCTCATGCAACTCAAAGCTACCGCAACATCGACACCGGAATTGCGGCTGCAGCGAGATTTCTCCTGCGAGGTTGCGGCTGCGACGAGATGTCCCTTTCGGCGCTGACAAATGCGCCTCAAAGGACATTCTCGTCTCCGCCTACCTGAATCTCACTTCAACATGATTTCTATAGCGATGTTGCTGTAACCGAGAAGCAACAATCTCATAGTGAATTAGAATTCTATTTCTTCCGCAGGAAATGCCGATAGTCTGAACCGTAACTCCCTTTTGAACAAGTAGTGCCTTCTTTCTGCCAAGCCATCTCTTTATCATTAAGCAAGACTATATTATATGTAACATTTGAAAAATCAGACATTTGTGGATTAAGTGTCAACCTATCTCCTTCAAGAAGATAATAATGGTCTGTATCAGTCGTATTCCCGCTCAGGACATCGTATGTGTAAAGATGGTAAGCATTGTTGCCATAGAAAGTATATTCAACTGCCCCATCCATACAAAAATCAGGATCGTCATAACATTCAGACCATTGGCCATTTAGCCTGTCTATCTGAACTTTTTCACAAGAAGATACAATTATGGCCAAAAGAATAGCTCCAATAAAGTATATAATCTTTTTCATTCTCTTTTTTATTATGTAAACGCGAAAATAATGAAATACTGCTTGATCCTGACCTTATTTTCTGCGCGTCTGTGTCTGCGCTACACAAAAGCCAGACGCGTAGACCCGGACGCCAGGTAGACACAAAAAAAGAGAGCCGGTTGGCTCTCTTTTTTTGTGCGGGCGAAGGGACTCGAACCCATACGCCTCTCGGCACCAGATCCTAAGTCTGGCTTGGCTACCAATTACAACACGCCCGCGCTGTTTTGGGACTGCAAAAGTACGTAACTTTTTCAATCCCACAAAACTTTTTTACTCGTACTGACGACTTTTTAGTAGCTGATTGCTATGCCGATAAAATCATCAGCCTTCAAAGCAGCACCACCAATCAGACCGCCGTCGATATCCTTGCAGGCAAACAACTCTTTGGCATTTGAAGGCTTGCAACTGCCACCATACAGAATAACAGTCTCTTCGGCAACTTCGGCGCCAAATTTGTCAGCAACAAACTTTCTGATAAAAGCATGGATCTCCTGAGCCTGAGCAGAAGTGGCTGTAACACCTGTTCCGATAGCCCAAACAGGTTCGTAAGCGATTACTATATTTAACATATCTTCTGCAGTTACTTCGGAAAGCACCTCTGAAAGTTGCGTTCCAACCACCTTGAAATGATTACCGGCATTACGTTCTTCCAACTTTTCACCTACGCAAAAGATAGGTTTTATACCACTTTCCAAAGCCAATTTGATCTTATTTACCAGCTTGGCTGAAGTCTCGCCATAATATTGTCTTCTTTCAGAGTGACCTAAAATAGTATAAGCACATCCGGCATCTTTCAACATTGATACGGCCACCTCACCGGTATAAGCTCCTTTTGCCTCATCAGCACAATTCTGAGCAGAAAGCGCAATCTTAGTGCCTTTGATAACATTACCTACGGAAACAAGATGTGTAAACGGCGGGGCAATAATCAGATTTACATCATTTGGTACTTCGCCCAATTTGGCAACAATGTTCTTAGCAAGTTCAACACCCTCGGCAACCGTAGTATTCATCTTCCAGTTACCGGCAACAATTTTCTTTCTCATAATATTTGTTATTAATTCTTTACAGATTTTCGAGCCGCAAAATTATGAAAAAAAACGCAACAGCCAAAGCGATTGCGTTTTTATTATAGCTCTAAAAAAAGGATTATCTCATACCAGGGCCACCACCCATCGGGCCACCTGGTCCACCATGTCCACGCATACCCCCGCGTGGACCGCTGAAAGTACCGAAGCGATAAGTGAGACTCAATATAATATAACGTCCCAAAGTATTGTTCTGGACATCCTGCACATAGTTATCAGTTGTTGTTCTGTAAGTGTTTCTCGACTGATTAAGGATATCGTAAGCCTTCAGACTTACAGTCATCATATTCTTCAAAATAGATTTACTGATCTCGGCATTCCATACGAAAGTAGGCTCATTATAACCATCCTCATAACCGATGTAGAAAGTATATCGACCGTCAGTAGAGATATTTACAATATTAGAAATAGTTGCGATAGCACTTGCTGTCACTCCATTTGTCCATGTTGCATTCACATTCTTTGAAGAGACTGTGTACCAAGCCTGAGAATATCTTGCATTACCACCCAAGGTCAACTCTAAAATATTGTCACGATAGACAAACCGCATATTTTCCGAGAAGGATACAGTCTGATAATCATTTTCGGTATAGTTCGCAATATCCAGATAAGATGCAGGATCTTCGGAATCGATACCATCCTTCCCAACAAAGCTGACACCGGAAGAGTAGCTACCGTTGGTAAAAGACATAAATGAGAATTTGCTCTTTGCAATCGGGGTATTGTACATAATGAAAGTACGTGCCGTGAAAGTACCTTTATCATTGTTCATTGGAACCGTGTACTGAACGCCACTGGCATCATACCAGCTTGCATTCACTATATTGCTCTGGTTGTATGTCACATCCAAGTTGACATTGAAAGAGGAATAGGTCTCCATCTTGGTTGTACGGTACATTGTATTCAATGTATGGGCAAATGAAGGATTCAAATTGGGATTACCGAGTGTAATATACTGAGGATTGGAATTATCGGCGACAGGCTGCATCTGAGTGATTGTAGGCTGAGTAGAACGCCCCCTGTATGCTAATCTCAACATCTTGTAATCGCTGAAATTATAATCAAATCTTGCATTAGGAGCCCAGTTCAGCACATTCTGATCAATAGTAGTCTCCTTTCCGGCAACCTTTGTCACATTGATAGTCCTTGATGGTTGTGCGGTAGCACCCAACGTTACATTGTATTTCTCCTCCTGCTTCATGAAGTTGATACCTGCACGCTGAGAAGTATATTTGTTAACGATATCATTTGAATACTCCTCATCGAGCACATTGTACTCACCGTCTGCATTTTTATCGTATGTATATTTCTTGGAATCTGTCTTTCTGAAATTATAAGAGTAGGTCCCTTCAACAAAGAAGTTCTTGCCTAAAGGTTCGGTATATGAAATACGTCCTCCAATGCTTGAAGTTTTTGAATTAGAGTTGTATCGCTGATCTATCATAGTTCTGTCGCTAAATACATCATCCGCATAAACATCTGTAACAGAATAATTTACTCCATCCAATTCATTGTTTGAGTATGAATAGTTGATATTGGCTGAAATTGTTCTTCCAGGCTTGCCGAGTCTCTGCCTTATCAGCAATCGGCCGCTTGCGGACTGAGAACTGTTATCACCTGAAGACAAGCTGTAACCGTCATTAACCTTTGATTTTACACCTGCTGCAGAAGTATTGTCGGTGGCAAAATCAGATGTCTCTAAAAAATTACCGTAACCTATGTTAAACTGAGGTTCAAATAGAATTGAACTTGTTTTTGATATCTTCCAATCGGCACGCGCACCTGCTCTGTGTCCGTATGTATTTGTCTCACTGTAACCGTCTTCAGTAGCATAGAGTGAACTGCCATCCTGTTTGAATGTGGTCTTTGCAGTATTTTCTTCTACCACTTTTTCATTTCCGTTAAACAGGTAATTGCCGGTTATCTCAGACTTGTTGTCAAAAGTATGGCCACCGTTGACACCTGCCATATATGAGGTAGAAATACCGTTGCCACGTCCGCCCATTCCACCCATACCGCCTCGCATACCACCTGATCTCATTCCACCCATCATGCTGCCTGCCAAGTCATTGAAGCCTCTGTTATTGGTATTGTTGATATTTCCGATAAAGGCAAGTTGATCCGATTCGGTAAATTTTGCAACCATGGCAGCGCCCTGAAATCTCAGGTCATTGTCGATAGCATTGCCATCTTCGTCCACACCGCGAAGGTCGCTACCCCCACCGCCCATGAGATTACCGAACCAGCCGTTCATCATGCCTTTTGCAACACTTAAATCTATAACAGTCTCTTCTTCACCGTCATCGATGCCGGTAAATTCAGCCTGTTCCGACTTTTTCTCAATAACCTTAACCTTATTGATGATCTTTGCAGGCAAGTTTTTACTGGCCAACTGTGGATCATCCAGGAAGAAGGTCTTGCCGTCAATAGTTATCTTACTGATAGTTTTACCATTAGCTGTGATAGAGCCGTCGGAAGAGACCTCTACGCCGGGAAGCTTCTTCAAAAGATCCTCCAACATATCATTGTCGGTGGTTTTAAAGGAAGCACTGTTAAACTCAATTGTATCTTTCTTTACTATAATCGGATTACCCACATCCGTCACAACAGCACTCTCCAACTGATTAAGCTGAACCTTCATTTTAATCTGCCCAAGATCCTCATTCTGTTCGAAAGTCATCTCTTTCTCAAAGTTCTCATATCCAAGCAGCTCGCCCTTAACCAAGTACTTTCCTTTCTTTATTCCTCTGATTGTCACCTTACCTTCCGCATCGGTCAAAGCGTAATTTGTTGCAGTCTTGCCTCCTTCGGGAGTCAGTGACACTGTCGCAAATGAGACGACCTCATTATTGGAGGCATCTACCAGCTGTAACTTAAGAGTATATCCTCTTTGTTGAGCTTGAGGCATTGACGGAGTTTGTGCATTCAGGACTGAAGTTGCAAGCAGTAAAACTACTGCCGTTAATTTTAAAAATTTAGATATCATACAAATAAATTTATTCTATTTAAAGAAGCATTCGGATTTTAGACTTCCGAAAAAGCAAAAAGTTAAATCGAAAAAGAAATTAAGGTTACTTTTTAATACGTGACGGGTGTGCTTCCACGAAAGATTTCCAATTGGTTGAAGCACTTGTATCGGAAAGCGGACTGGTCAATTGATAGAAGTGGCACATCGCGATAGCGAGAGCATCAGTCGCATCAAGAAACTTTGATTGCAGTTCCACATCCATCGTTTTGCTCAGTAAAACAGCAACTTGCTCCTTTGAAGCGGCTCCGCGACCTGTTATGGCCATTTTGACCTTGCGTGGAGCATACTCAAATATCGGTATCTGACGATAAAGCGCAGCAGTAATGGCAGCTCCCTGAGCGCGCCCGAGTTTAAGCATCACCTGAGGATTCTTTCCATAGAACGGCGCCTCAATTGCAAGATCATCAGGAGCATATTTGTCCATCAACTGTCCCACTTCCGTGAAAATGCGTTTCATCTTGACAAACTGATCTTTTTCTTTCCGAAGGTCAATCACTCCCATATCCACATAGTGGACCGACTTTTTATCAACAAGAATGACCCCGTAGCCCAAAATATTGGTTCCGGGGTCAATTCCCATAATAACTCTCTGTACGTTAACCGTTGTTTCCTTCATCAAATCAACCTTAATCGATTAGTCGATTACATCGAAGCCGGTATATTTTCTGAGAACCTCAGGTACAATGATCTTTCCGTCTTTCTGATAATTCTCTATGATAGCGGCAAGAATACGAGGCAAAGCAAGCGAACTGCCGTTTAAAGTGTGGGCGAGCTGCATTTTGCCATTGGCATCCTTATATCTGAGTTTCAGCCTATTAGCCTGATATGACTCAAAATTGGAAACAGAACTGACTTCAAGCCATCTCTGCTGTGCAGCAGAAAATACTTCAAAATCGTAAGTAATGGCAGATGTAAAACTCATATCCCCGCCACACAGCCTCAGGATACGGTAAGGCAGCCCCAACTCCTGCACCAAAACCTCCACATGGGCAATCATGTCATCCAAAGCCCTGTACGAGTTATCAGGAAGCTCAAGGCGCACAATTTCGACTTTATCGAACTGATGCAGCCTGTTCAAGCCTCTGACATCTTTTCCGTACGAGCCTGCCTCGCGTCTCCAGCAAGGTGTATATGCAGTCATCTTTACAGGAAAATCGGACGGTTGCAGGATCACATCTCTGTAAATATTGGTAACAGGCACTTCTGCTGTAGGAATCATATAGAAATTGTCCAGATTTGCATGGTACATCTGCCCCTCCTTATCTGGAAGTTGGCCGGTACCGAAACCTGAAGCCTCATTTACCATATATGGAGGCTGATATTCGAGATATCCGTCCTCTGTATTCTTTTCAAGAAAATATGATATCAAAGCCCTCTGAATCTTGGCACCTTTCCCCTTGTAAACAGGAAAACCTGCTCCGGTCAGCTTTACTCCAAGATCGAAATCAATGATATCCAAATTCTTAACCAATTCCCAATGTGGCAAAGCATCAGGCCCCAACTCCGGAATCTGACCACCCATCTTCACAACCACATTATCATCGGCACCTTTTCCTTTCGGGACCTGAGCACAAGGCAAATTAGGCAGCAGCACTACCAAATCCGTCAACTCCTTGCTATTCTTCTCCAAATCGGCATCCAAATCCTTTGACTTCTCCTTCAAAGCGGCTACCTCTGCTTTCACATTTTCAGCCTCTGCTTTCTTCCCCTCTTTCATCAGACCGCCTATCTGCGCAGCCTTTACCTTCTGATCTGCAAGGCACGAATCCAACTCTCCCTGCATTGACCTTCTCGTCTTGTCTATATCAATAATCTTTGCTACTATCTCTTTCGCATCAAAATTCTTTACCGCAAGGCGCTCGATAACGAACTCCGGCTGCTCCCTTAAAAGTTTAAGTGTTAACATTTTCTCTGATTTTAAAACGGCGCAAATATACGAAAAAAAGAGCCACTCCTGCAAAGGAACGGCTCTTTTTTATCTTAAAGTGTCCGACTACTCATTCGGTAATACCGAAACGTAAGATTTGTTGTCAGCCTTTTTCTTGAAAGTAACTACGCCATCAATTAAAGCAAAAAGAGTATGGTCTTTGCCCATTCCGACATTTGCTCCTGCATAATGAACTGTACCTCTTTGGCGAACCAAAATGTTGCCGGCTTTAGCCTGTTGGCTGCCGAACAATTTAATTCCTAAGCGTTTGCTGTGTGATTCACGGCCGTTCTTTGAACTACCTACACCTTTCTTGTGTGCCATAATCTAATCTGTTTTAATTAAGCAATTTCTTCAATCTGGATTTTAGTCAAATATTGACGGTGACCATTTTTCTTCTGATAGCCTTTACGACGTTTCTTCTTAAAAATGATAACCTTGTCAGCCTTACAATGCTCAAGCACCGTAGCCTTAACGTTTGCACCCTCTACGTAAGGAGCACCAACATTAACTTTACCCTCGTTGTCGGTTAATAACACTTTGTTGAAATCAAGAGAAGCACCAACTTCAGCCGCAAGGCGGTTGACGAAAATCTGCTTTCCTGTCTCTACTTTAAATTGCTGTCCTGCAATATCTACAATTGCGTACATAAATTAAATTTTAAAAATTTACGACTGCAAGCGGGTATCATAATCTAAATACCTCTTAATCAGTAGCTTGACAATCTTGTATATCCAATTTTGGACTGCAAAGGTAAGTTTTTTTATCTTCACAGCAAATTTTTTCTGCTAAATCTTATCCAAAGCCTGAGCCAAATCGGCTTTGATATCCTCTAAATCCTCAATACCTACTGCAAAACGAACCAGCCCGTCGGTGATACCGCAAGACTCGCGCGCTTCCTTACTCATCTTGGAGTGTGTCATGGATGCGGGATGTGACATAAGAGACTCAACTCCACCGAGAGATACAGCCAGCAGTATCATGTGAATATTATCCATCAATGTCTTACCGGCCTTAATACCGCCTTTCAGCGAAAAGCTGATCAGTGAGCCCGGACCTGTCATCTGTCTGAGGCTCAGTTCATGTTGAGGGTGAGACTTTAATCCCGGATATTTAACCCATTCAACTTTCGGATGTTTCTCAAGCCATTCTGCTAAGGCAATGGCATTTTCCTGCTGTTTCAGCACTCTGACAGACAAAGTCTTAAGCCCTCTGATAACCATATATGCCTGAGTAGGATCCATATTGAAACCGAAATTAATCATCGCTGCACGTACTTTAGCATCAATCTCTTTTGTCCTTGAGATAACCGCACCGGCAACGATGTCGGCATGTCCGTTAATAAATTTGGTCATAGAGTGGAGAGCCACATCTGCCCCGAGGTCAAGAGGCTTTTGCAATACGGGACTGCAGAAAGTATTGTCCACAACAACCACAATACCGTGAGCATGGGCTATTTCGGCAGCAGCCTTTATATCAGTGATGGCAATTGTCGGATTGCTTGGGGATTCTATATATAAAACCTTTGTGTCAGGACGGATAGCATTTTTGATGTTGTTTAAATCTGTAGTGTCAATGTAAGTTGATTCAACACCATAAGTGGACCAATACTTCTCCATAACAACACGTGAAGGGCCATAAACCGCATCGGTAGAGATCATATGATCGCCTCCCTTTAGAAGAGCAGCGTAAACACTGTTGACGGCAGCCATTCCGCTTGATACTACCACACAGCCGAAGCCGTGCTCAAGCTGAGCCAAAGTAGTCTCCAGGGCTTTTATAGTCGGATTCCCTATACGGGTATATATAAATCCCTCCTCTTCTCCTGCAAAACAGGCTGCACCGTGGTCCGCGTTTTTAAACTTGAATGTTGATGTTTGATAGATAGGAGTCACTGCTGCTCCATAGTTGTCTTCAATTTCCGCTCCGTGAACTAAAATTGAATCTTCGCTGATTTGATGTTTCATTATTATATTATTTCATTCTGTGCAAATTTATTTAATTGTATTATTTTTTAAATGAAAATAATATATTATTTTTGTAACAAATTTGTGATAAAACCTTAAATACCTGCTTCAATTATGGATTTAGCTTTCGCTTACTATGATATTGCCGTCGGTGGCGATTTCATCGGTCGAAAGAAAGAAACCGACACCTTCATTAAAACAATTATTGACGAACAGAAAGGAATTTCTCTCTATGGTGCCCCAAAATCAGGCAAAAATTCCTTCATAAAAAACGGATTGTCCCGATTGAAGGCCAAAAAGTATAATTTTACTCTATGCGAAATAGACCTTTCCACCGTACTGTCTTATCAGGGGTTTGTACAGATTTTCAAGAGAAAGATGCATACTCTCGCCAAGGATGTCAATAAAAATTCCATTCTTCCTTTCGACATCCAGACAGAGGGGCTTGATGAGGCAGCTATTTTAAACCTGCCGGAGATCATTGCGGAAGAGGGCTCCACAACCGTCATCATCTACATCAAAGAGTTTCAGAATGTATATGTACGTGAAAATGAAGACTTCTGTCTCGAAGACATTGAGCGCATCTGGAGCAAGCATCATCACGTGCGATACATCCTCACAGGCTCGTTTGTCAACCCGATGAAGTACATTTTTGAAGAGAGAAAACTCTTCTACTACATGACACATAACATAACACTCTCACGAATAAGCGAAAAAGAGTTCTGCAACTACGTAATCCAGACCTTTCTCGATGTTGGCAGAGTAATTGAAGAAGAAGAGGCTGTAACTATTTACAACATTACCGACGGGAATCTCTGGTACACAAAACTGATATGTGCAACGTGCCTTTCGCTCCCTGTCGGCTATATCAATGCAAGCGTAGTTACTCAGGCAAAAGAGATGCTCATAAGCACCTGTTCACCACGTTTTACACAGACAATGGCAGACTTAACCCCCAATCAGATCAACTTTCTCAGGGCGGTACTTGACCATGTGCCAAGATTTTCAAGCAGCGAGATACTTGAGAAGTACAAACTCAACTCTTCAGCTAATGTCTTTCGTCTGAAAGAGGCCCTCAAAAAAAAGGAGGTTATCACATTTGACAGTGACGACACCGCATACATTCTGGACCCTCTATTTAACTATTGGCTAAAAAATTACTACTTCAAATAATAAAAATATGAAAAAATTGGTTGTCCTATCGGGTGCGGGAGTCAGTGCCGAAAGCGGCATAAAGACTTTTCGCGACAGCGACGGCTTGTGGGAAAACTACGACGTCCGGGATGTAGCCTCTATAGAGGGGTGGTACAGAGACCGCAAGACTGTCTTAAATTTTTACAATGACCGCAGGCGGCAGATAGAGCAAGCTCAGCCTAATGAGGCTCACCTTATCATCGCAGAACTGCAAAAGTGGTATGACGTGGTAGTAGCTACTCAAAATATTGATAATCTGCACGAAAGAGCCGGGAGTAAAAATGTGATCCACCTTCATGGCGAGATTACGAAGGTACGTCCGGAGGACAGAGAGGATAGTGGCATAGTTGACATAGGATACAAGGATGTCAATTTCGGGGACACTGATAAGAGAGGTGTGCAGCTGAGACCGCATATCGTCTGGTTTGGAGAGGCCGTACCAAAGCTCGAAGAGGCTGCCGGAGAGGTTTCTAAAGCAGATATTCTACTGATAATAGGCACTTCCCTTGCCGTCTATCCGGCCGCGGGGTTGGTAAGATACGTCAATTACGGCATTCCCATCTACCTGATTGACCCTAAGCGCATTGATTTGGATTATAACAATTTTACACAAATACAGGATGTAGCTTCCAAAGGGATGGAACGTCTCAAGGAACTGCTCCTCAACAATAAATAACATCTATGAAAGGAATTGTATTGGCAGGCGGATCGGGCACAAGGCTTTACCCGATTACCAAAGGGGTTTCAAAACAAATGATACCCATCTATGATAAGCCTATGATATATTACCCCATCTCGGCATTAATGCTGGCGGGAATTCGTGATATCCTTGTTATATCCACTCCTACAGATTTACCCGCTTTTGAACGCCTTCTCGGAGACGGATCAGACTTCGGAGTTCACTTTTCGTACAAAGTTCAGCCGTCACCTGACGGTCTTGCACAGGCATTTATTATCGGAGAGGAATTTATCGGTGACGACTCTGTTTGTATGGTACTTGGAGACAACATTTTTCAAGGTACAGGATTTCAAAATCTGTTAAAGCAGGCCGTTGCCAACGCGGAAAGCAACAGGAAAGCGACAGTATTCGGCTGCTGGGTAAGCGACCCGGAGCGTTACGGAGTTGTCTCTTTTGATGCCCAGGGCAATCCTGAAACAATCGAAGAGAAGCCCAAAGAGCCAAAGAGCAATTATGCAGTCGTGGGGCTCTACTTCTACCCTAACAAGGTTGTTGAAGTTGCAAAACATGTTAAACCGTCCGCTCGCGGAGAGTTGGAAATTACTTCCGTAAATGATAGATTCTTGCAGGACAAAGAATTGAAAGTAATCACTTTAGGTCGCGGATTTGCGTGGTTGGATACAGGCACTCATGAATCTCTTTCGGAAGCTTCTACTTTTGTTGAAGTGATTGAGAAGAGGCAGGGCCTCAAAATTGCATGTTTGGAAGAAATTGCATTCAATAATGGCTGGATTACTGCCGAGCGCCTCATAGAAGTAGCCAAACCGATGCTTAAAAATCAGTACGGTCAGTACCTCATGTCATTATTAAAATAACACCAATAATCAATAATAATGAAACGCACCATATTATCGTTATCCCTGCTGCTTCTCGTATTTGCAGCAACAGCACAAACCTCACCGGTTAAATTTGCATACATTGCCGACACACACCTCTGTGCAGACTCACCACGCAACGGAGAGTTGGAGAAGTGCATCAATGACATCAACACCAAGCAGAAAGATGTGCAATTTGTCATTTTCGGTGGTGACATTACAGAATTTGGAGCTGACGGGGAGATTGCCCTTGCAAAGTCCATAATCGACAAATTGTCCATACCGTACTACATTGTTGCCGGCAATCACGACGCAAAATGGTCGGAAAGCGGCTGCAATACATTTGCCAAAGTGTTTGGGTATGAAAACTTTGAGTTCGAAGCCGGTGGAATCAAATTTTTGGGAACCAACAGTGGGCCGAATATGAGAATGGCCCCTGCTCTACTACCTCACGAAAGCATGGTGTGGCTCGACTCCATCGCAAAAGTCATTCCCAAAGAGCAGCCGGTAATATTTATCAACCACTATCCGCAGGACACCTCAATGCTCAACTACTTCCAGGTAGTCAACACATTGAAACAAACCAATATACAACTTATTATAGGGGGACATTGGCATCGCAATACCATACTTAACTACTTGGACATACCGGGCATTCTCGGCCGTTCACCTGCCGCTTATAAAAAAACAGGTGTAGGTTACAACCTTATTACCATACAAAACGGGACAATTTCTGTTCAGGAAAGAGTTGCTGCCGAAGCAGACGGTACAGGTGGCGAGACACTCAAGGCATGGTACACTCTCAAGATGAGCGACAAGCCGCAATATGCACCATCCAGACCAAGCAAATACAATCCTTACAATCTTCCCGAAGACTTTCCGTGGATGACTTTCGATGTCAATATGCAGTACCGCAACGTCAAGACCGTTTGGGAGAGCCAGGATGAGAGTGATATCGGATGTGGCGCAGTACCTGCCGGTAAATATGTACTGTACGCTAATACTCAGGGTATTGTAAAAGCCTTGGATTTTGCCACCGGCAAACTTGTCTGGAAGTATGTTACAGGCGGAAAGGTATTCTCTACTCCGGCTGTAGAAGGGAAGAGAGTGATTGTCGGTTCTACTGACGGCTATATCTATTGCCTCAACCTCAAAAACGGCAAATTACTTTGGAAATACAAATGTAACAAGTCTGTACTTGCCTCAGCTGTCATCGTCAACGGGAAAGCCTATATCGGAGCTTCCGATGGAATCTTCAGGGCTTTTAAAATGCGCAACGGCAAGCGGCTCTGGCAGTATGACGGAGTAAAAGGCTTTGTAGAATGTAAGCCTTACGCCGACAAAGAGCAGGTTGTCTTCGGAGACTGGGCTAACAGGCTCTACAGCCTTGATCCGCAAACGGGCAAAGAACAGTGGATATGGAAGAACAAGGGCTCAAGAATGCTCTCTCCTGCTGCTGTTTATCCTGTTAAGGAGCATGGAAAGATATTTTTCGCAACGCCGGAAAGAAAGACTTATGCACTTGATGCTACAACCGGAAAGCAGCTTTGGGTAGCACCTGGAGGGCGTGAATCGGTAGGCATTTCTCCGGATGGCAGTAAGATATACATTAAAAACATGTTCAACACAATGCAGGCTTACTCAACTGAGAGTGAGACTGTTAATAAGATATGGGATGTGCCTACGGGACTGGGTTATGACATTGCTCCAACTCCCGCAATGACTGCAATGGCCGGTGCTCGCGAACTTGTTTTCGTCCCTACGGACAAAGGCAACATCTTCTGCTTAGACGGCAAAGACGGTTCGCTCATTTGGACACATAAAGTGTCTGTAGCCCTGATTAACAGCATTATACCTCTTGACGGCAAGCGCATACTCGTATCCACCATGGATGGAGTCGTGACCATACTCGAGTACTGAACACCGTCCCTCCCCGGGACACGGACAGAGGGCGGGGACGAGCATAGCGAACGGTGTCTCTCAGGAGCTACTGTCTGATAACAAAAGAGGATGGCCATTGATTTGGCCATCCTCTCTTATTTTGCGTAAGCTTAAACAGTACTATCTCATTGCCTCTTCAACTGAAACAGCAATAGCGACAGTAGCACCAACCATAGGGTTGTTACCCATACCGAGGAAGCCCATCATCTCAACGTGTGCAGGAACTGAAGAGCTGCCTGCAAACTGAGCATCGGAATGCATACGACCCATAGTGTCGGTCATACCGTATGAAGCAGGACCTGCAGCCATATTGTCCGGATGCAAAGTACGGCCCGTACCGCCACCGGAAGCAACTGAGAAGTACTTCTTTCCCTTCTCGAGACGCTCTTTCTTATAAGTACCTGCAACAGGATGCTGGAAACGTGTAGGATTGGTGGAGTTACCTGTGATAGAAACATCCACATCTTCTTTCCACATAATTGCAACACCTTCGCGAACATCATCAGCACCATAGCAACGCACCTTTGCACGAAGACCGTCAGAATAAGGATACTCTTTAACAACTTTCAGTTCACCTGTATAGTAGTCAAATTCGGTCTGAACATAAGTAAACCCGTTAATACGTGAAATAATCATCGCTGCATCCTTGCCAAGACCGTTAAGAATAACCCTCAAAGGAGTTTTACGTACCTTGTTAGCCTTCTCGGCAATCTTTATAGCGCCTTCTGCGGCAGCGAAAGATTCGTGACCTGCAAGAAAAGCAAAACACTGAGTCTCTTCACGAAGCAGACGTGCTGCCAGATTACCGTGACCTAAGCCCACCTTTCTGTCATCAGCAACGGACCCCTTAATACAAAAAGACTGAAGTCCGATCCCGATTGCCTCTGCAGCCTCTGCAGCTGTCTTGCAACCTTTCTTAATAGCTATTGCAGCGCCTACAACGTAAGCCCAGCAAACATTTTCAAAACAGATAGGTTGAGTCTCCTTAGCTACTGTATAAGGGTCAATTCCTTTCTGTGTGCATATCTCTTTAGCATCTTCGATGCTTTTGATTCCATATTGTTTTAGAACTGCATTGATATTATCAATCCTGCGTTCATATCCTTCAAATAAAGCCATATTCTTAATTTTTAATGGATTAATAAATAAATCGGGTTACTCCTGGCGAGGATCAATGTATTTGACACCTTCTGCAAATCTACCGTAACTTCCTTTGGCTTTGGCCAATGCCTCATTTGCATCTATGCCTTTCTTGACCATATCCATAAACTTGCCAAGATGTACAAATTCATAACCGATCACCTGATTGTCAGCATCAAGAGCCATTCTTGTACAATAACCTTCGGCCATCTCCAGGTAACGGGTACCCTTTGCAGCAGTTCCAAGCATTGTGCCTATCTGACTGCGAAGTCCCTTACCAAGGTCTTCCATAGAAGCACCGACAGTAAGTCCGCCCTCTGAAAAAGCAGACTGAGTACGTCCGTAAACAATCTGCAAAAAGATCTCGCGCATTGCAGTGTTGATAGCATCGCAAACCAAGTCGGTATTAAGAGCTTCCAGGATAGTCTTACCCGGAAGAATCTCTGAAGCCATAGCTGCAGAGTGAGTCATACCTGAACATCCAATAGTCTCAATAAGAGCCTCTTGAATAATACCATCCTTAACATTCAAAGTGAGTTTGCACGCACCCTGCTGAGGAGCACAGCGCCCCACACCGTGTGTAAATCCGGAAATATCCTTAATCTCTTTTGCTCGAACCCATTTCCCTTCTTCCGGAATAGGTGCGCTCTGATGGTTGGCGCCCTTTTTTACAACACACATTTGTTGTACTTCATGTGAATAAATCATAATCAAATATTTTAATTCGTTATCTTTCCTACAAAAACCGCGCAAAGTTAAGAATATTTTGCAAAACGGCCTGGTCTTTGCTAATTTTACCGATTATAAATGCTTATAAACGACTGGCAACACTTATGAACCTTAAGAAGACTACAATCCGCACATCTATCATATTCGCTCTACTGCTCTCACTTAACATATACAGCGCCTACGGAAGATCTGATTCCGATGGAGCCGGTGACTCTGACGCAAAGCGTGGAAAGGTTTTCGGAATAGTCCTGAGTGGAGGCGGTGCGCTCGGCTATGCTCATATCGGAGTACTTCATGCCTTTGAAGAGGAAGGCTTTAATCCTCAGTATGTGGCCGGTGCAAGCATGGGAGCTGTAATTGCCGCATTCTACTCCAATGGGATGACAGCCCTCGATATTATGAAAATGGCCCGCGACGAGAAGTTTTACAAAACAAGCAAAATCATCTCGATCACTGTTGGGCTCGACAAACTCGGGATGTCCTCGCACAAGCATGTAAGTGCCCTGTTGGACAAATATATACCGCACAACTCTTTCGACAGTTTGGAACGCAAACTGTATGTATCGGTGACTAATCTTAATACTCAAAGAAGCGAGATCATCTCGGAAGGTGACAGACTGAAAGAGTACGTCCTTGCCTCATCTTCCATCCCAGGTGTCTTTGAAGCCATTGATATTGACGGCATCGTTTATGTTGACGGAGGGGTGCTCAACAACTTTCCCGCACAGGCTATCCGCAACAAATGTGACGTATTGATTGGCGTGGACGTTCAGCCATATTCCCCAACAATGAAGCTCAACAATGTTATTGATGTCTCTTTACGCTCGCTTTACACACTGGTTAATGTCAATTCGTTGGAGGGCCGCGGTCTGTGCGACTATCTGATTGACTCTTATGCAATCAATGACTATACTATCTTTGACTTCAATAAGATAGAAGAGATCTATCAATACGGCTACAATCTCGGGAAGAAGTACCTGCAGGAGCATCCCGAATTACTTGAGTGGATCCGTCAGGAGCAGTCCTACTCGTCTTCCTCTTCAATCGAGAGATAGCGCTCGTCACCAAAACACTTCAGCGCGCGATCCAAAGTCAACATCATCTCCTGATTGAGTTGCGATGAGTAAAGATAGTACAGCGACTCCAAATAGATAATACACAGTGCTTTCTCGTCACGTACCTTAAAGTCTTTCTCGGTCAGTTCCAATCCCTGATCCGACATTATTGACTTTAAGCGGTCTTTTTCAAACAGCTCACCGTTCCTCGAAATATTGATGAACATGACCAAATCCTCATTTTCAATGTAAACGGGAATAAAACCTCCAGGAAAGCACATTGGATAAATTGGGAGTCCCACCTCTTGGGCAAACAGGAAGTAAATGAAAGATAGCACTATAGGGTTACCACTCTTGTTCTGAAACACCTCGTAAAGTAGGGCATTCTTCTCCTTCTGCATAAAATTGTCATCTACCATGTAACCGAGGTCTCTGAAGAAAACCCTATTGAAGTGAGCCAGCCGACTTTTGGCATCGTCGCCGGTAACTGTGCCGAAGAAATTTACCGAATTTTCCATAAAGACACGTCTAAACTTCTCTCTGTCAAGGCCCACTGTTACAAGCGAAGATATCAGGTAGCCCCCCTCAAAGAGGGAATGTGCCCCCGAATCGGCAAATTGTTGCAATTCGGATATTTTAAACTCCGTATTAAAATAAGCCATCCGCTCCAAAATGCTGCGACGCATCCCCGGATCACGTTCCTTGCCAAGCAAAACTTCTATCTCGGAAAGCACCCCCTCTCCCCTGCCGATGACACGCCTGTTGACTACCTCGGTAACAGATTCATCCTGATCATCAAACAGAGAGACAAGATGTTGCAATTCAGTATCGACTGCCATCTCTCTACTCGGTCAACTTATTGAGCACCATTATTATAAGTCCTTCTACGAGCTTTTGATAATTAGGCTCGCTGTCTTTGACATACCTGTTTGCGATAGCGCAGCAGACGGTAGCGGCATCGTGTCCCATCAGTGCTGCCAATGAGGCGATTGCAGAACTTTCCATCTCTATATTGGTGAACTTGTGTCCTTCGTACTCAAATTTATTCAGCTGCTCAGTCAGTTTAGGATAGGTCAACTTAAGCCTTACAGTACGGCCCTGAGGCCCATAGAACCCCGGTGCAGACATTGTCATACCCTGTATGGTACAATCCTTAAAAAGTTTTACAAGTTTCGGACTTGACTTTACAAAATAAGGATGCGGAAGAATATCTTTCCAATCCATATACTTCATAAAAGCCTCTTCTATTCCCTTCATAGCCACTTTTTCTCTTCCTGCATACCAGTTCAGAAGGCCGTCAAAGCCTACCGATATCTCGGAAAATACATATCCGCCAAGCGGAATGTACGGCTGGACTGCTCCGCAAGTGCCTATACGCAGGATAGTCAGTCGCTTTTTCTCCTTCTTGACCTCACGAGTCTTAAAGTCAATGTTTGCCAAAGCATCAAGCTCCGTCATAACAATATCTATATTATCAGTACCTATACCGGTAGAGAGAGCCGTGATTCGTCTGCCATGATATTTACCGGTAATTGTATGAAATTCTCTTGATTGCCTGTCAAATTCGATGGAGCCTTTATCAAAGAAAGATGCTATCATTGTGATCCTTCCGGGATCTCCGGCGACCAATACAGTGTCTGCAAGCTCCTCAGGCAAGATGTGCAAGTGAAATGCTGAGCCGTCACTGTTAATAATAAATTCTGATTCGGGTATTCGTGCCATAACCTCTTTATTTTGATGATTAAACTTCAAATGTACAAAATTATTTCTACATTTGCTAAAATTAAACGCTTGTATTAGTAATATAAATACTTACTCCCGTTTACTGAAGATCACACTTAGCAATGTTTAAAAAAATACAAACCTATATGATATTTGCGGTTGCTGCAATGCTGCTTGCAATGATGGCCTGCGATATGTGTTATGCAACCGTTGACCCGAGCGTAACCATCAAGTTTACCAATAAATCTCAATTCTTAATCTTCACATTTACGACCTTCGCACTCGCAATTGTTTCACTTTTTTATCACAAAAAGGGCATCCTGCAAATGCGTATCTGCATAATCAATGCGATTTTACTGTTTGCCTACCAGATCTGGATTGTATGGGAATTTTTCAAGCTGAAAGCCGCATACAGTTTCACAATTGTCTCCATTTTCCCGATAGTGGCCATGATACTTCTGATTATAAGTATAAGATACATACTCCGAGACGAAGCTGCCGCAATGTTTGCCGGAAGCCCTGTCGTCAATAAGAAAATCAAAGCCGTCAAGAAGTCAGATTAGGACTCCAGGAGGTCAGATTGGAGCTCCTACACAGGTTGATAAGGTTAGCTGCGCAAATAATACGAGCAACAAAAAAGCACAACACCATAACTCAGAGCCATAACCATGAACCACAACCCTGAACGATTGTAACACCGCTGTCAACTGATTACTCAGGATCTTCCCTCTTACAATATTTCTTGATTACACTGTACGCGTCTTCAACGCCCAATTCGCCGGCCTTACTCAGGTCAATGCAGCCTTTCTCCTTATCCTTCAGATAGATAAGGACGAGTCCTCTGTTATAGAAAGCTTCGCCAAAATATGGATACAACTCTATCGCCTTGCTGTATTGCGAAATAGACTCAGGCAGATCATCCGACAAACAGTACAAATTGCCCAAATTGTAGTACACATACGGAAATTTAGGATTAAGTGAAACAGCCTTTGTCATATCATGCAGTGCCGGTGTATAATCGTAACTGCGCTTCACCTGATCCTGTACGCGAGTCTTTGTGGTATTGGTATTGTCAAGCGTCAGTACCTGTACATTATTTTCGATAGATGAGATAAAATCAATCATTTCAGCCTGTAAGGCTCCCCTGTTGATGTAGAAATAAATGTTATCCGGATCCTTCTGAATAGCCTCGTCATAGCAGACCAAAGCCGTATTGTATTGTTTGTTATCTGTTTCCAACAATGCTTTTGCAAATAAGTTACGGCTGCTGCGGTCTGTTCTGAGTTCCCTGTTTACATCCTCAAGCATCTTGTATTCACCTGAAGGAAGAGCTCCCTTGCCGGCTGTAAAATTCAAAGTGATTGGAGAATCGTTTATAAACGTTTCAAGTTGCTGATCAAAGTATCTGTGGGTCAGCCAATTGTTCGATGATGAGCTTTCTGCAACAGAAAATTTATACAACGGCTTTAATCTAATATCAACATCTCTATACTGAAGCAACTCATTGTCAAAATCCTTCTTCGCAAAGTCCGCATCCAAAGCAAGCAGTTTGTCATACTTCTGAGTAGTATCCTTAAGCGCGGCAAAATCTGAAGTATCGGATGTACGAGCCTTATATTCAGCTATTTTCTTTTGAGCTATCTCATAATCCTGCTTGGACGAAGTAAACTGTCCGAGTTGACTTTTGGCGTAAGCCCTGTTCATATAGGCCTTTGCAAAATCCGGATAGAGGTTGATGGCCTGCGAGTAGTCATCCATCGCATCCCGATATCTTCCCAACTCCAAATATACCGCTGCCCGGTTAAAATAGACAAGCACGTTGTTAGGATTAATGTAAAGCACTCTATCATAGTCATTAAGAGCACCAGTGTAGTCACCAACCTGCGCAAGAATCAAAGCCCTGTTGTAGAGAGTCAGAGCGTTGCCGGGCTCTTCACGCAAAACCATCTCGAAATCCTCGAGTGCCCCTTTTATATCTTTGGTATCATATCTCAGGATAGCACGGTTGAAATATGCATAAGAGTTTGTTGTATCGAGTCTTATGGCAGTATTCAGATCTTCTATAGCCGGTTCGTACTGTTCACGCAACGCGTAAATACGGGATCGTCTGACATATCCTTCTGCGTCAAATTTATTGAGTGAAATAGCTTTGTTATAGTCATTTAGGGCCTTAGTGGTATCTCCTAAATAGAGATATGATGCCCCCCTGTTAAGGTAAGCATCCCCCTCTTTCGGCTCCTTCCTGAGAAACATATTAAAATCTTTAATGGCCTTGTCAAACTGTTGCGACAAAAAATATGTTACGCCTCGGCTGAAATAAAGTCCAGTATAGCTCGGTCTCAAATCGACAGCCTCTTCCAAATCCCGAAGAGCAAGGTCATATTTACCTATTCTACTGAGAGTTATAGCTCTATAATGAAATGCAGGCGTGTATATCGGGTTAAAATGGATAGTCTTATCGAAATCCATCTGTGCCCCCATAAAGTCTCCAAGGTTGTATTTGGCTATGCCTCTAAAGAAATACGCCTCATAAACAGTGCTGTCCAAATTGGCCAAAATGTTGAAATTCTCGATTGCCTGACCGTACTTTCCTTCAATCAGAGCCTGCCTGCCCCTTAGATAAAAGTGATCCAGGTCATATTGTGCGTATATTACACCGGCCGTAACTGCAAATAAAGTGACGGCGAGGATAGCTCTCTTGAAGATAACTTTTTTGACGTCGAGAATAACTTTCTTGAGGATAACTTTTTTTAGCATCAATTTGAAATTAAATCGTAAACAACTTACAAAAGTACTATTTTTGC
>JAQUYF010000080.1 GCA_028691975.1 Bacteroidales bacterium
TATTTCGGATATGAGATCCTCCGCATCCTGAATGTTTTTTACGTGTGATCTGACGTACGAAGAGACTTTCGGCAGAAAATCTTTATAAATCTCATTATCCATCTATTTCAAGTTTTCATCGGATTGTTCAATACTCTCTTCTCCTGCTGCATTTAGCATAAGGTCATCGTCCGACAGGGCTACTCCCATCTGTCCGAGTGCATATCTCCCGGCGGTCCCGGCGACTTCTTCGTCAATACCTGGATTTTTGGCAAATTTTTGAAAATCAAATAGATCTTTTAGTGATGCTGACATATAATGTTTATTAGTTATTTTGCACAATCAGGCTCTCCAGCAGAAAAAATGATATTCGGTGTGACTCCACAAACATCATCGGCGTTCCCGATATATTATGTGAACGAATCCACTCTTTTTGCCTTGCAAGCTCTTCGTTATATTCCGTACTTAATTTATAACCGGCAAATTGCTTTCTGTATTTTACTATTGAATGGCTACCGGTGTACCATTTGGACATAAAGTCAATAAACCCCTGAGGGCCATGAAGATAATATTCACAAATCGCTGCCCCGGATACGGGCAGTCCGGCGGGTTCATCTGCAAATATTATCTTGATTCTATATTCATTGAGCACTGCGGAAGATATTTTCTCTTTAAGATTTAAGAATAGTACTTTACAGTGCTCACAGAATGGACTGATAAGTATCAGCAGCTCCTTTTCAGCTTCAGGGTTGGCAATCACCAGGGTAGAAGCATCTGTCGTATCGTATTGTTTACCGGCAGCAATAGTCTTTTCCATGGTAGAGCTGTCTTTCAGCAGTTCGAGATAGTTTGCCACCAGATCCTTAGGATATTTCTTCTGCATAGCAGCTAACTCGTATATCTTGTTACAGATGAAAAAGATGATGATATAAAGAGAGATTGCCTCCAACGCAGGCAACAATGCTATCAGTCGCGGATTAATATGGCCGAGCAGCAGTTCAGTTGCAAATATCAATATCAGTGACAGTTGAACACCGACACAGTTGCGGCACCAGGCACGTAGCACAAAAGCTTGGTAGGAGAGGCTCCATACAGGCATAATTAGTGCTATGCACGAAATAATTGCCTGAATATCACGAAGAGAGGGAACAAACAGCTCTATTATTATCCCCGTAATGAAGTACGAGAGTCCTATCACACTGAGAGAGAAAATCCCCAATAACTTGGACGCAGAGGAATCAAGCACGTCATGACAGGAGCCTGAGCACTCTTTTGCCACGGTCTTCCAACTGAAATATGTCCCTGAACAACCTAAAATAAATAGAGCAAGCTTGTGCCAATCGAACGGATCACTTCCGGATAGTAAAAAAGAGAGGATAGCAAGAAAGATCATCGCTGCCACAGCCACAACAGGCAGCACAAAGCGAATGGCAATTTGCACTCTGTGCAAAAAGTAGTGAGGTTCTGAAGCCGCACCGCGATCGGTAATAATCAAAGCAGTCCCTGCGCTTATACGGGAAAAATCTTCAGGGGCACTTTTCAACACCCTGAACACGCCAGCATAGAGGCATACACACGGATACTCCAAATCCTCTTCGGATTGGATATGTATAGCATTGATTTTCAGACCGTAATGTTCAAGCATTTGCTTTATTCCAAGAAAGGAATTGCTGTTCTGACGTTCGTCAAAAAGCGTTCTGGCATACGGGACAGTATGTTTAATGTGCAGGTCTCTAAGTATTTGCTGAAAAAAATGCATAATTCTTTACATTGACTTATACTTTTATACGAAACTAATCTTTATTTATTACGGTATTGTAACCCTTTTGTACACTCTCTTTCAGCGGAAATTGAGAATATTGTCGCTTAAGCATCCGTACAGCATTCATATTGCTGTCAAGAATCATAAAAGAGATTCTGAGTATTGAAGGATCATCAGCCACTGCCTGCAAAAAGTAGGAGAGTGGAACCATCGAAATTCCACAGGAAAAATACTTTTTAAAGCAAAAAAGCTCTCTCACTACCACGCTGTCTCCAAATCTTTCGACACAGATATATGCGGCCGGCTCATCATCTTTTCGGCATATAAAACTTAAAGTATTATCATACTGATAGTTAAACGGATTCATGTCGCCCGGCGTCTCCCATTCAGGCACTAATTTCTCCTCACAGTATCTCTTCAGTTTAGCCAATACGAGTTCGGGAGTATTGCCGAAAGCAGAGACCTGATAACCTTTTTGCAGAAAGCGTTTGGAGACAATTTTCATCCTGAGAGACCATTCCTTGAAGGTAGAGGATGATCTGCCATCATTGATTTGTGCGATATAGAGGCGCTGTCCGGAATTTTGCACCATCCCGTTATCTTTAGCAAATCGCTCTAAAAATTCGGCAAACGGACTGTTGAATATAATCTTGACAATCAGTACTTTTCTATATCTGCGACAATATGACAGAGCAGTATTGAGAAGCTCATTGGCCACACCGTGCCCACGGCGTTGTTCACAGACAAAGAGGTAATAGACGGTATATCCTGTCTGATATGGGACAAGCACTATCAATCCTTCTCCATTGGCTCCGAATATCTTGCTGAAAGAGGGGTTGATACGTGACAGGTAAAACTCTACACTTTCTCCAAATGTCTCGATATCAACGTCTTTATATTTAATCAGATTATAGGCCCTGCCTCTCATTCCATCTGCCGTTTAACAAGATCAGTAAAGTAACCCTGCTTATCCATAAGCTGCTCAAAAGTGCCTTCTTCTACAATCTTACCGTCATCTATGACAATAATTCGATCGCAGTGTTTAATGGTAGAGAGTCGGTGCGCAATTACAATTTTTGTACAGCTAAGTTTGTCAAGTGACTCTGATACATGTTTCTGCGTGATATTGTCCAAAGCAGAAGTTGCTTCGTCAAATATGAGCACGTCAGGGTTGGAAGCGAGGGCACGCGCAATTACAAGTCTTTGACGTTGTCCGCCTGAGAGGCCGCCGCCTCCCTCAGTAATGAGAGTTCTCATTTCCATAGGCATATTTTTGATATCATCCTCAATGCCAACCATTTGAGCCACTTTCCACGCCTGATCCATAGTCATCATGGGATTGGTGGCGGAAATATTGGAGAAAACGGTGCCTACAAACAGTTTGGTGGACTGCATTACAACTCCCATTTTGCGGCGGATGGATTTACAGTCTATATCCTTGATATTGACGCCATTGATGTATATTGAGCCGTCGCTAGGCTTCTCAAACCCTAAAAGCAGTCGCACAAGAGTAGATTTGCCGCACCCCGTCTTTCCGACAATACCGATATATTCGCCTCTTCTTATTATCAGGTTCAGATCGTTGAAGATATAAGGAGTTTCAGCACAGTATCGAAAATTAACGTGGCTTAGCACTATGTTGTCAATTCCATCCGGCAAGGTCTCTTTGGAGCTGTAATTTTCAGGCTCTGTCTCAAGGATAGGCTTAGCTAATTGATAGTTAGGTCTGATTTGTGCTGCCGCAGAAACAATCTTTCCAAGTGAGAGGACGCTTCCGCAAATGAGGCCGTAAGCAACTGAAAATGCCATGTATTCGGCAGCTGTCATACCGCTTTTAGCTCCAATGGCAAAGAAAATAATGGTTCCAAGCATAGAGACGGCAGTATTTAGCACACCTCCGATCTTCATAATAACAGGAGGATTGAATGTTGTTCCCGACCTCTCGGCATATTTCTCAGCCCATTTTGCGTAGGCACGCTTCTCACTTCCTGTCAGTTTGATCTTCTGCATTCCTCCGATAAGACGATATATAAGCCCATACAGTTGTGCCGATGTCTTCATAGTCTTGCCTAATATTTTGGATGAGACTAATGTATTGATCAGAGAGAGTGTAAATATCAGGAGCAATATCAGCACAACAGCCCCACTGAGCACAGAAGCCAACTTGTGTATCTGAAGCAGATACACTATTGAGAATAAAAATGAGATAAATGTGGATAGAATGTCCCCAAAAAACAAGATGCTCAAATTTTTGATGGCAGTGGAGCGCTCTGCAAGTTCGCCGGCTGAGAAGTTATTGTAAAATGAGACCGGAAGCGATAAAAGCCTCATATAGATTGCAGGCGAAAGTGTAGTATCTATCTTCGTTGTGATACGGGCAGCTGAGAGGGAGCTGCAAATCTGCACAATGGTCTTGGCCACAATCACAGATGCAAGCATAATGGCAATTGAGGCGAGCATGGCATAGTCTCCGGATGCCACGACTGTCGAAAAGAGCTGATTATTGATGTACGGCATGAAAAGCCCCATTAAAACACCGGCAAGCAGCAATAATATATAAAAGGCAATATCCCATTTAGAGAGACCTTTGATAACAAAGAGGTAAAGGCTCTTCAATGATATCTTGTCGCAAGGTAAAGTTCTGTAAAAACTGACAGCCTGATCTAAACAGATAGGGGAATTCTTAGTAACCTTAACCCTTTTTCCTGTCGAGGCATCAAAGTAAGAATAACTTCTGTACCTGCCCGGAATCAAGGCCACCTGTCGACCATCAGTCAGATGTGCCATAAATGCACCCATACTGTAGCGATACCAGCCCGGAGTCAGACGGACACTTCTTGTAACAAGCTCATCCATTGAACTCACGTGGTAATAATTACAGATTTCCTTCTCTGTATTCTTTTTATCCGTATCAAATTGAGCATAGATTTTATCGCCCATCACAATGGATGTGAGGCGCAAATTAGCGTCAATAACCCTGCGATTGTCTTTGGCTCTTCTATCCGATAATTGTCGTTCAACCCATCCCATAATTATTCGCTCGTTACAAGGTTAGCATATTTTCCACCATTCTGCATCAATTCATCGTGGGTACCACGCTCCACGATCCGGCCATGGTCAAGTACAATAATAGAGTCGCAATCCCTGATGGTTGAGAGTCTGTGCGCTATGACGAGGGTAGTAACACCTCTTTCAGCGATAAATTCAACTACTTTACTCTCAGTAATTGAGTCAAGTGCATTTGTGGCCTCGTCCAAAATCATAATTGTCGGATCCTGTGCCAATACTCGGGCTATCTCAATGCGTTGTCGTTCTCCTCCGGAGAAATTCTTTCCTCCTTCCCGTATAGGTGTGTCATATCCTCCTGTGCGATGAATTATATCATCGTGAATCTGTGCATCTCTTGCGGCCAGGATGATCTCAAAATCAGCGATGGTGTCATCCCACATCTTCATATTATCAGACACAGTGCCCTCAAAGATGATGATATCCTGATCCACCATACCGATAGAAGATGTCAAAATTTCGTGTGGATAACTTTCCCGCGGCTTGCCGTCAAGCAAAATCTCACCGCTCCATGGCTTATACAGTCCGCATACCAACTTGGCTATTGTGGACTTCCCGCTGCCGCTGCCTCAGACTATCGCCACTCTTGACCCACGCGGTATCTTGATGGAGAGATCATTAATCACAGGCTCTGAGAGTCGGCTGTAGCCAAATGTCAGATGCTTCAGCTCTACTTCTCCCTTCAACTTGGTTTGTATCTCCTCTGTCGCGGACAATGAGATGTCGGTATCGGTGTTATATCTCATGACATCTTCAACACGTTCCATGGAGCTTCTCATTTCCTGAAACTGGTGTCCGACTTCCAAAAGGGAGGTAAAGGGGTGCAACATTGATGACATGAAACCCTGAAAAGCAAGCAGTAAACCTATGGTGAACTCTCCGTTCATTATCATATATGCACCGATAATAAGAATAACTGCACTTATAAGCTGCTGAATGAGTTCAGGTGTCACTCCAAGCACCTGGTTGATCATCGTAGAAGTGACACTTGCGTTGTTATCCGCCGCATGAAGTCCTGACCATCTTTCGAAGTAAACATCTTCGGCACCGGACGACTTGATAGTCTCAATCATATCAATACCCGACACGGTAACAGATGAAAGATTACCGCGGTTGATCATCTGCCGTCTGGTAATATTGAGCCTTTTCTCCGATATAATCTCGAGCAGGAATATATTACATAGGGCAGAGGCTACGGCAATGCAGGTAAGAAGTATACTATATTTCAGCATGACTGCTATATAAATAATCACCATTACTGCATTTACAAAAATGGGGGTGATTATCGCGATGAGTGTGTTTACTATACTTTCATTTGAACTTTGCCTTGAGACAAGGTCTCCTGGGTACCTTTGAGCAAAGAAAGTCATAGGCAGATGGAGCATGTGCCAAAAAAAAGTAGTACTTGAGGTTATGGACATTTTGCCCTGTACCTTCAATAGGTTGATTGATTGCAGAGCGGAGAGTATGGTGTATATTATAAAAAATCCGACCATTATCCATAGAACAGGCCCTGCCCAATCGGTATGCGTACCTGAAAGAACATTATCAATGAATACTTTACTTAATGCCGGATTAATTACTCCGATAATTGCCAACATCAGAGCGACCAACATAATAAACAGCATCGGCATCAGGCTGCCTTTGAGTCTCTCCTTCGCAAAGGCATATACACTGGATTGCTTGCCGTCAGCCACAAAAGCCGGAGTAGGGGTAAAGAGCAGTGCTATCCCCGTAAAAGAACGGTCAAATTCTCTCATGGAAACAGTAAGATTGCCCTTCGCAGGGTCATTAATTATTGCATTTCCGTGTTTAAAGCCACAAAGCACAACATAGTGTTGCAGGTTTTAGTGAATAATGCATGGATATTCTATCTGTGTTATTTCGTTTATTTCAAATTTGTACCCGGCGGCTTCCATACCATAATTGCGGGCAGCTACCAGAATATGCTTTGCGTTGGAACCATCTCTTGATACGCCACAATCCTCCCGCACTTTCTCCAAAGGCACCCATTTACCGTAGTGGGCCAATATCATGCAGAGACAGGCGGCACCACATTCGACCGCATCCATCTGCATCACTACGGGAACTTTTGCTACTTTTCCCATACAGTTTACTTGTTAAACAGGTATTGTATCACTGTAATTCCGTCAATATCAGCTGTAAATCCCCAAATCAGGACGCCACCCACAACGAGTATGCAAGCTATTAAGATCATCCATCCGGAAAAATTGGTTACCTTCAGAAACTCATCCAAATTGTCGGGAGTATTTAAGCTGTCCAGGCTTTTTTTACGAAATAAATCTGCCATCGTACTATAAATTATAGGCTGCTAATTTACAAAAAATAGTTGAAGAGAATCACTGCATTGTAATATTTTGTATTTTTACAATAACAATAAACCGGGATAACATGAGCATAATTCATACTCAACTATATCATTCACCTTGTGGAGATTTACTTCTCGAGGCGTTTGACGGAAAGCTGTGCAGATGCGACTGGACATGTACGGCTCGCTGCAATTCGATAACCGACATATCGGAGACTCCTTCAGATTTGACTCAAGAGGCTGTGCTTCAGTTGGAAGATTACTTTGCCGGAAGGCGCACCTCATTTGGCATACCGCTCTCATTTGTCGGAACAGACTTCCAAAAACAGGTATGGAATGCTCTTATGGAGATCCCATACGGTGAAACAATCTCCTATCGCGAGTTAGCTGTCAGAATTGGAAGGCCCGAAGCGGTAAGGGCAGTGGCCGGAGCCAATCATGCCAATGTCATCTCCATTTTCGTACCCTGTCACAGAGTCATCGGAAGCAACCACTCACTTGTCGG
>JAQUYF010000081.1 GCA_028691975.1 Bacteroidales bacterium
ACCCAACGGGCTGTGTTACGACCTACTAAGGCAATCTTGTCACCCTGTACAATACCTGCTTCCTTAAAAATGATATGGAGCCTGTCCATAATAGCGGCTGTCTCCATATATGTAAATGTCTCTTTGGTTGGATAATCTGTGAGAGCTTCCCGATGAGCATTGGCGCGGAAGCTATCCTGATAAAGTTGGATCAAATTCTGTTCAATCATTGTTCTTTCGTAAAATTTAACATCGCAAAATAACGCAACCGCTTGCAAATCATCAAATAGTTGGGCTAAACGGAAAAATCTTAGTGGCGAAAATGCTAAAATAGTGGTGAAATGGCGTAATATGTGGCAAAACCTCACTGATCTCGATATGAAAATTTCACCCCAACGAGCAACGGCATGGTCGTAATTGCAGTCTTCTTTATAATGATTCTCGAGGTTATTCAGGACACAATAAACCCCAAAAGTCTCGAAAACTTTTGGGGTTCAGTACATTAACTATCAGTTATTCTTCTCTATTTAAGTATATTAAGGATACTTGAAATAGCAGAAGTCGCATTTGTTACAGTGTTGCTGCCTGAAGTTGTAGAAGTATCGGCTGTTTTGACCTGATTGAGTATTGAACTCAAGTCCACATTGCCTATTGCAGATATTACTGAATCCACTGTGCTCTCGGTGACAGTTTTCTGTGAACCTGCGATAATACCTGATGCTAAATCTTTATATATGGTTTTATCTTTAAGACTACCCTTAATAGAGTTGTAAGAGGTTGATAAAGTTGCAAGGTTAACCAGGTTGGTTGCACTCTTCAGATTCAATGTACCGTCTTTCTTATACTGAGTGTACATAGATTTAAGTGCTGAACCGATCTTAGAGCCGGCAGTATAAGCTGTTGAAGTGGTGTTAGCCGTAGAAGCAGTTGTAGAAGCAGCGTTACTTGCGCCGCAAGAAGTAGCAGTGATAACCATCATGATGGCAACACATAAAGCGAAAATCTTTTTCATTTTTGTTCATTATTATTTAACAGCACAAATTTAGCAAAAAAGATGCCTGATTTACATCTCGCAAATGCGAAGTACTTCAAGAGTACGCTCAAAAGTATTTTCTGCCGATTCTATACGACCGGAGAGAATCATATCTATAAATTCACGCAATTCGTAGTACATATTATCGGTAATTGTCTCAACTGCAATATCTTCAACCAAAGGTTCATCATAGTCCAAAGCAGGTTCCCCCGGCTTGCGGGCAGTAACACCGCGGTACTCGATATAAGGCGCAGTCATTTGCGAAAGTTTGCGGATAAGTATACGCCCCTTTTCTCCCTGTATCTCCACAGGTAGAGTAGAGTCGGATATCTTAGAATACATGATTATACCTTCCATCCCCGGATAAGTTGCAAGCAGCGTTCCCTGCACATCTATACCCTTGTCGGAAACAACTCCACCTGGAGCCATACGGGTTTCCGATTTTTGGACTCGTGCAGGCATTCCAAACAGATGCACCATTGGAGCAATCCCATATACTCCAAGGTCTAACAATGCCCCACCCTTCATTTCAGGATTAAAAGCATTTGCTGCCTCTCCATTCAGAAATTTGTCATATCTGGAAGAATATTGGCAAAATTGTGCAAAATACCTGCGTACGGGAGCTATTTTGGAGAGAGCAGCCCGCACCGCCTCAAAATTGGGCAACAGTGTGCTCTTCATAGCCTCCATCAGCGCGACATTGTTGTGTCCTGCACACTGAATCATCTCAAAAGCCTCTTTGTAGGTCGGTGCCATAGGCTTTTCGCAAAGTACATGCTTGCCATGCTCCATCATCAGGATAGCCTGAGAGGCGTGACACCTGTTGGGGGTCGCTATATAGACCGCATCTATATCATTGTCAGCAGCCAATTCTTCGAGAGAGGTATAGACTTTCTTAACTCCGTATTTTGATGCGAACTCCTTTCCTCTTTGTTCGGTTCTGGAATATACCGCTTCAAAAGCAAATCTTTCATCATGCACGGCTCCCGCCAAAAAGGAGTCCACAATCACATTTGAGCCGACAGTTGCAAAACGTACCTTATTCATATTATTCATTTTTAGAATCAAGTTCAAGCCAGCGCATCTCTTTTACATCCAAAGCTTTAATAATCTCACCGATGCGTTGAGAGGCCTTAGTGATCTCATCTATCGAAAGTCCCTCTCCGGAAAGCAGCTGCTCCAAAGATTGTTTCTCTTCTTCCAACCCCTGTATCTCAATCTCCAGCGACTCTAACTCTTTTTTCTCCTTATAGCTCAGCTTAACCTTCACCGGAGCATCTTTATCACATTTTTCCTCCCGTTTCGTGGCAATCTTTCTGTCTGAGGACTTTCCTGCTGCCGTTCCGTCTCCTGTGGCCGCAAGTTCTTTCATATATCTGCGATAATCACTGCATTTACCCACATAATCTTTCACTTTTCCCTCTCCTGTAAATACGAAAAGGTGGTCAGCCAGCTTGTCAAGGAAGAATCTGTCGTGAGAGACGATCATAAGACAGCCCGGAAAATTTTGGAGATACTCCTCAAGTACATTCAAAGTCATGATATCCAGATCATTAGTCGGCTCGTCAAGTATAAGAAAATTAGGATTTTTCATCAAAATGGTAAGCAGATACAGCCTTCTTCGCTCCCCACCGCTTAACCTGTCAACTTTCGTAAAATGTGTATTCGGAGGAAAGAGAAAATAATTCAAGAAAGTACTGACCGACACTCTGTTGCCGTCGGCAAGTGTTACTGTCTCGGCTATGTCGTGAACCACATCAAACAGAGTCTGATCCGGCTTGAAAGAGATGCCTTCCTGCCTGTAATGACCGAAAACAATGGTTTCTCCGCACTCAATCGTACCTGAAGTGGGCTGCAGCTCTCCTGTCATCAACTTCAGGAAGGTACTCTTCCCCACTCCGTTATTGCCGACTATTCCAATCTTTTCAAACCGTGAGAAGTTGTATGTAAAGTCATTCAGCATACATCTTTGCCCATAACTGAACGAAGTGTGAGAACAGTTAATTATCTTTTTGCCAAGTCGGGCACTCTGAATGTTAATATTGATCCTCTTCTCCTCGGAACGTCCTTCGGCACGCTTTTGAAGGTCATAAAATGCATCTATTCTGTATTTTGCCTTGCCTGTACGGGCACATGGAGTACTCCTGATCCATTCCAACTCCCTGCGCAGCAAATTGCGTGCATGAGTCGTTTCTGCATCTGCATTGGCTATCCTTTCTTCCCTCTTTTCGAGGAAAAACGAGTAGTTTCCCTTGTAAGTATAAAGGGCACCGCCATCAAGTTCAAGTATTGTATTGCACACTCTATCAAGAAAATAGCGGTCATGCGTCACCATAAACAGAGTACATCGTGTCTTAGACAGGTACTCTTCGAGAAATTCGATAATCTCTATGTCCAAGTGGTTGGTAGGTTCGTCCAGCACCAAAAAATCCGCATTTCGTAACAGCAGTCCCGCAATAGCCACTCTTTTCACCTCTCCACCTGAGAGTTGCGACATCTTCAGATGCAAGTTTGTCAGGTGTAATGAGCTCAGAATCTGTTTTATCTGCTGCTCATAGCTCCATCCGTCAAGACGGTCCATCTCCCCCAGTGCCTTTTCAATTCTCTTTCTGTCATTTGACGCTATGGCGTCTGAATATTCCCGCACCACATTGTAGAGACTTTCCGTCTTGGAAAAAACCTCATCGAACACGGTTTTATCAGGATCGTAATCATAATCCTGTTCAAGGAAAGCAATACTTATGTCTTTCAGAAATTTTATCTCTCCACCCCTGTCCGAACTCTCTTTTCCCGCCAAAATTGAAAGCAAAGTGCTTTTTCCCGTTCCGTTTGGGGCAATCAGTGCAATCTTGTCACCTTCGTTGATATTGAAGCTGATGCGGTCAAACAGTACTTTTGTACCGTAAGATTTGCTGATATTTTCTACTTGAAGATAACTTGCCATTGTGGCGGCAAAGATAGTCTATTTTGGCAAGAGAATCACCTCAAAAATGATTGGTCTTATTTTATTAATTATTTTTGTAAAAATAAATAAACTTATAATGAATATTAGAAAACTTCTCTTTTCCTTATTGGCTCTTCCTGTATGCTTTGGAGCTTTCGCCCAAAAATACGACAATATAGCCAAGACCCCGCAGATGGGTTGGAACTCATGGAACAAATTTAATTGCAATATTAATGAGCAGCTTGTACGCGAGACCGCAGACACGATGGTCGAGCTTGGCCTGGTAGATGCCGGCTACATCTATCTTAACATGGACGACTGCTGGCACGGAGAGCGTGATTCTTTAGGGTTCATTACTGAAAATAAAGAAAAATTTCCTTCAGGACTTAAGTCCCTCTCAGATTATCTCCATTCAAAGGGATTGAAATTCGGCATTTACAGCGATGCGGGACGCAAGACTTGCGCGGGGTTTCCCGGCAGCTTCGGACATGAATATCAGGATGCCATCAGATATGCTCAATGGGGAGTAGATTATCTAAAATACGACTGGTGCGCTGCTAAAGATATTAATCCTAAGGGGGCTTATGCTCTTATGAGAGATGCCCTCAAGAGTGCCGGAAGACCTGTTTTATTCAGTATGTGCGAATGGGGCAGCAATCAGCCGTGGCTGTGGGCTGAAAATGTGGGACACTCATGGAGAACCACGGGAGATATTTGCGCAAGTTTTGCTGAAGATATGGTATATGACGGATGGAAGGCCCTCAGCGTGCTTTCAATTCTCGATATGCAAGTAGAATTGAGACAATATGCCGGTCCCGGGCACTGGAACGATCCCGATATGCTTGAGGTGGGAAACGGGATGAGTGTCAGCGAAGATCGTGCACATTTCACTATGTGGTGTATGCTTGCGGCTCCTCTGCTGTTGGGCAACGATCTGACCAATATGACAAAAGAGACATTGGAGATAATAACCAATAGAGAGGTGATTGCAATCGATCAGGATACGCTCGGAGTACAGGGGCTGAAGTTTAAGGATGACGGGGCAGTAGAATATTGGTTCAAGCCTCTTGCCGGAGGTCAATGGGCCTTCTGTATCCTTAATCGTTCCAACGAAGAGGTCACTCTTTCCATTAACTGGAAGGAGTTCAATTTTACAGATGAGTTGAGCGGTCTGAGCACAGCATTTGATAAGGTACTTTATGACTATAAAGACCTTTGGAATAGCAAAAATGTTGGGAACACGAGAAGTAACATAAGTGTTACAATAGGCGGTCACGACGTGTCTGTGTATAGATTAACACCAAATAACTCTAAAAAAAGTAAGAAATAGTCTACCTCCGGTAAAGGAGCGATTTTTTAATTAATTTTTTGGCGAAAAATTAAAAATCGTACCTTCGCCCCGCTTTTGGAAATAGGAATTTAAACATGTAGTGCAGTGCGCGTAAGTCTAGTTTATGCGAACTGCATTTTTTATATATTAATGAGAATGGAAGAGACAAAAAATAATGCCTTCTTGGGCATTGAAAAGGAGAGCAAATTGCTGCTGCAGTTTGCCTTACCATGCGTATTAAGTCTGATTATTCAGTCTTTATACAACCTTGTAGATCAAATATTTATAGGACACTGTGAGACACTTGGAGCAATCGGTAATGCTGCAACAGGCATAGTATTTCCACTGACACTGATTGCCCTTGGCTTAGGTTTGTGGCTCGGAGACGGCACGGCAGCTCTGCTGAGCATCAATCAGGGAAAGGGAGATACTCACTCTTCATCAAAGAGTGTAGGAACAGCACTGAGCATGGGAATTATTGTAAGCATTGTGATGATGGGTATATGTATTCCACTGAAAAACAATATTTTACAGTTTATCGGTGCCGGTGGTAACATTTTGGAGAAGTCCTCCGAATATGCAAATTTTATCTTTGGAGGCTTGCTTTTCTTTATACTCGCATCGGTGATTAATCCCATTATACGTGCAGACGGAAGTCCTAAATATGCGATGGCTGCAATGGCGGTCGGCGCACTGATAAACATAGCTTTGGATCCCCTCTTTATCTTCGCTTTTGACATGGGAATGACGGGAGCCGCTCTTGCCACGTTCCTGGGACAGACCGTTACTTTTATTATGAATGTGGCCTATCTATTTAAGGCTAAGACTTTTAGATTATCTCTGAAAGATTTCATTCCTGATGGAAAGCTGTTCGGTATGACCGCGCAATTCGGTGTCTCAAGTGCTTTGACACAGTTTGCAATCGTAATAGTCTCTGTCGTCACCAACATACAACTGCTTAAATACAGTGCTTCAAGTGGTTATGACGTACAAATTACACAGGGAGTGCTTACTCTGGCGTTCAAAATATTTGGAATTGTAGTTTCAATCATAGTAGGCATTGCATGCGGCGGTCAACCCATACTCGGTTACAATTACGGGGCACGCAAGATGGACAGAGTACGTAATACCATGAAATATATACTGTTATCGGCAGCTGTCGTAGGTATTATATCGACTTTGATATTTGAATTTGTACCTGATATTTTTCTCTACATATTCGGTTCAGGTGGAAGTGGAGTCGATCCTGTCGCCTACAAGATCTTTATGGAGAGAGTATTTCGCATATATATGAGTGCAATCTGCCTTACGTGTGTTTTAAAGAGCATTGCCATATTTTTTCAAGCCACAGGTCAGCCGGTTAAATCAACTGCAATCTGCCTGTGCCGTGACGTGTTTGTACTCGTCACCGTGACAGTCATTTTCTGCAACATCGGTGGAATAAATCTTTTCCTTTGGGCCGGTCCCGTAGCTGACGTATGCGGTTTCGTATTGGCTGTCATTCTATATGCTCACTTCCTGAGCAAAAATACCAAACAAGAAGCCGCCGCAGTATCAAACAGAGAGTATCAGGATGTTATCTTAAGTACCGCCAAACAGGAGTAAGCAGCTTTACGGTGATGATGATGCTTCAGCTGTTACCAATATCAAGAGATCAAATAAGAGACGTGCAGAATATTATCACATAATGTCCGGAGGCAAGCAGTGGAAAGATCCGGACAATTATGACATTTGCCTGAACAGTAATATCGGCATCGAAAAATGTGTCGATATCTTGGCCTCTTACTTCAGCAAGTGATCGAATAATGTTTTTTTTCTTTTACATCTCTGTTTGAATGATTAATTTTGCATGAGAGGATATGCAAGGAGAATGAGAGAGGCAGAAGAGCGATTTGATGGAGTGTACGCGGAGCGAAAAGCAAATGACTAAAACACAAATAAACTATAAAATATTTTAAATCATGTACATAGGCATTGCAGGCAATATCGGCAGCGGCAAAACAACTCTTACAAGACTTCTCGCCTCACACTACGGATGGACTCCGAAATATGAAGCTGTCAGTTTCAACCCCTATCTTGAAGACTACTACAGAGACATTGAGAGGTGGTCATACAACCTTGAGACATATTTCCTCTCACAGAGATTTAAAGATGTACTCGAGATAGCAAAGTCAAAAGAGGTTATTATTCAGGACCGTACTATTTTCGAAGGAGTTTACATTTTTGCTGC
>JAQUYF010000016.1 GCA_028691975.1 Bacteroidales bacterium
GTTGCCTTTCTTTGTTGAAGCCATAAGAGTAAACTGGCTCACGACCAAAACCTCACCACCTGCATCAACAACAGAGCGATTCATAACACCCTGCTCATCATCGAAGATGCGCAAAGCCGCTATTTTCTTACTCATCCAATCTATATCATCCTGATTGTCAGCTTCCTCAAAACCGACAAGCACCATCATTCCCTCTCCTATTGAGGCTATTTGTTCCGAGCCGACAGTCACACTTGACCGCAACACTCTTTGTATTACAACTCTCATGATATCAGCCTTTTACAATTACTTCAATACCTGCGGCAATTAAAGGTGCCGCAATTTCTTTCATTTTCTCGACAGAGACCTTCTCCAAGGGTTCCAAAGGCGGCACTCTATCCAAAGTGTACATCATTATCTCACGGGGATGAAGTTTAAGAGCCATCTCTACCCACTTATCTGCAAAAAGACGGTCCGAGCAGTCAATAGTTCTGCCATCCACAACTCCCTTGAGAAACATCGTTTGCAACACGAAATTCCCCTTAAACCAGGCCATCTGTTCCATTACGGAAGCCACAGAATAAGTACCGACAGGATTGTCAAGAGTGCGGGCAAGAGCCTCATCAGCCGAGTCAATCTTCAATATGGGGTTATCCACCTTTGCAAGAGCCTCTTTTACACCGGGACGCGCAAGTTGAGTAGCATTGGAGAGCACCGAAACCTTTGCCGAAGGAAATATCTCATCTCTCAGCGCGAGTGTAAAGTCTATTATTTCCGCAAAAGCGGGATGCAAAGTCGGCTCTCCGTTTCCGGAAAATGTGATTGTATCAATAGAGAGATTGTTGGTTTTACAAGAGCGCAAACCATTCTCTAATGCCGCGAATACCTCCTCTTTCGTGGGCAATACGGTATCTCCGCGATGATCCCTGTTCCAACCACACTCACAATATATGCAGTCGAAAGTACATATTTTGCCATGCTTAGGCAACAAATTAACGCCCAGTGAACTGCCGAGTCTGCGGCTGTGAATAGGGCCATATACTATATGATCAAATTGCAGTGACATATTATATTAATCTTGTGGATTTACTATCCGGAGTGAGCCGCACAGTATCCAAATTCATATTCTCAATAAGTACGATGCCGGGGCTTTTACCGACATCAAATGAACCGAACACTTCGGACTTTCCAATAGCTTCCGCTCCGTTAAGGCATGCCCATGTCAGCATCTCGTCTAACTCTATATCCGAAAAGTGCTCCTGGATACACTTCATCTCATCAACAATATTCAGAACTAAGTTACTTGAAAGCGAGTCTGTACCGAGACATATTTTCAACTTGTTGGATCGAAGCAGGTCAATCGGCGGCAACTTTCTATGAATAAAGATATTGGATAGTGGGCAAATAGCCCAGTAAAGGTGTTTGAAAGCAGCCGAAGCGTAATCGATGCTCTCCTGATCGGTCGAAACATTGTGCACCAGTATCACGTTGCCTTCAACAGGAGCCTTGAGGAGTTTCTGTAAATTGTCCGCAAAGTAAATCAAAGCCGAGCGTCCGGTCACAGGCGGAGTACTTGTCCCTCTTTCATGGTAATCCTCGGCAAGTTCTCCTGTTCCATACTTAATCATATCATCCTCTTGCTGACTCTCTTGAGAGTGATAGGAGATATAGCCTGTTTTAAGCCCCTCAGCAGCAGCCATTCTGTTGAGTTCAGGACTCATTGTGTAGCAAGAATGTGGAGTAGGCGCAGCATCCAGGCCATAATCGTAAGCCTTTTTCTGCAACGCAATCACGTCTTTCATTATGGCAGGAGCATCCTCAGGCTCAGTTCCAAAGACCTCAAGATAAGTCCTCGTATATAGCTTTGAAGCAGCTTTTATACCAAAGCTCTCATCACAGTTGCTAATATCGGCCATTGCCGAGACTCCCTGAGCATACAATCTCTCAAACTCCTCAGTCATAGCCTTCATTCTGCCGTCATAGTCCACAGAGAGCCGCATCTGATTGATCTGTTTGATGAAGCCGTCCATTCCGGTTGCCTGCTTAAATGCCCCCTTCAGGTGGGAAAGCTCCAAATGGCAGTGTCCGTTCACGAACCCGGGTACGATCGCACCCTTATACATTTTTATCTCCCCTACCGAAAATTTACCATCAGCCGTCGAGCCGACCGAAATAATCTCTCCCTGCTCGTTACACTCCACATATCCGTTTCTTACAGCTCTTCCGTTTACCGGAAATACTATATCTGCACCAAATATCATTTTACTTTCTTTTGAAGTTCTTCCAAATCTTTACGGGTCAACTTCTTTTCATGAGTGATCTTATGTTTTCGGACAGCCCGTGCAATTGTGTCTGAAGGGGCATCCGCCTCATCTTTGATCTCGGCAGGCATACTGCCGTCAAGAGTAGCCGGACTGCTGTTTTTACTCCCATCTTTGGAGTCAACTTCAACACCCTCTATCCCTTCAATGAGATTTCTCTTTTTTGTCAAGAATTGCTCCTTCTTATCAAGCTTTGCTTTAACCTTTTGCATCATTATACCGTATCTTTCAGGATCTCGAAGGTAGTACTGCACGGAGTTGTTGAACTGCTCCACTGTAAAGCCGTATTTTTCTATAATCGGAGCATAAACACTCATGGTGTCTGCCTGCGCCCTCATTCCCGGCACATCGTCAATCAGTTGGTCTGCAAGATACATCTCGCAATAGATATTAACCATTTTATCTTTCGGTATATCGGCTCTTTCAGAGCAAGACGAGAGTGCCAGACAAAACACTGCAGAAGCACAACACATCACCGCCAACCTGTATATTCGTGACCACATACTAATATTAATATTATTACATCTAACTTGCAAATGTAGCAATAATTCAGCCACAAAAAGCAAACTCATCACAATACTACCCCGTTTCAAATACTACATAATCCATTTATCTTTATCTTTGCATCATAAATATACTTCGATTATGAATGTACTGATTATCGGGTCCGGAGGCAGAGAGCACGCATTGGCGTGGAAAATAGCTCAGGGCAAGCAGCTCAAAAATCTTTATTGTATGCCCGGCAACCCCGGCACAAAAGCGATTGCCACCAATCTTCCCGGAGACATCAAAGACTTCAGGGCTATTGAAGAGCAGATCCTGGCACACGACATTAATCTGATGGTAGTCGGTCCCGAAAACCCACTTGTTGATGGTATAAGAGACTATTTTGCACAGACCCAACCCAACCTGCTGGTTGTGGGACCTGACAAAAAAGGAGCGGCACTGGAAGGCAGCAAAGAATTTGCAAAAGAGTTTATGATGCGCCATAATATTCCTACGGCACAGTACAGAACCTTCACGGCCGAAACCGAAAAAGATGCTTTCATGTATATTGATGCCATAAAGCCCCCTTATGTACTTAAAGCTGACGGGCTTGCTGCCGGCAAGGGGGTCATCATAACTTCCGACATAGAAGAGGCCAAACTGGAACTTGCAGAGATGTTTCGCGGCAAGTTCGGTGCAGCGTCCGGTAAAGTAGTGATTGAGCAATACCTTGATGGAATAGAATTATCCGTTTTCGTCCTGACGGACGGAAAAGACTACATGGTACTCCCTGAAGCAAAGGACTATAAGCGTATAGGCGAGCATGATCAGGGGCTCAACACAGGCGGCATGGGCTCAGTATCGCCCGTTCCCTTCGCAAATCAGGCATTCATGGCTAAAGTGAAGAGTAGGATCATTGAGCCGACAATCAGCGGGCTGAGAGCCGAAAAGATAGATTACCGCGGCTTTATCTTCATCGGACTGATGAACTGCCACGGAGAGCCATATACCATTGAATACAACGTACGTATGGGAGATCCTGAGACCGAATCCGTAATGCCGCGCATAACAAGTGACCTTTTACGGCATCTGACTGCAGCTGCAAAATGCGAATTGGGCACAGAAAAGATAGAGATAAGCAGCGACACAGCTGTTACTGTATTTGCCGTATCAGGCGGATATCCTGAACATTATGGAAAAGGATACCCCGTCTGCGGCCTGGACGCAGCCTCTAAAGAGTGCATCGTCTATCACGCCGGCACCAAAGAAGGTGACAGACAAATCCTCACCTCAGGAGGCCGCGTCCTTGCCGTGACCGCGCTGGGAAAAGACATTCAATGTGCCAGGCAGAAAGCCTACAAAGCTCTCTCCAATATCTCATACGACAAAATTTACTACAGAAAAGATATCGCGGACGACCTAATAAACTATAAAGTTGAGCAATAATTCGAAGACATATTCAACGGCGGCACCCCTGATACTGCTGATGACTGCGCTCTATATCAGTGCGTTTTTCGTCAACATCACCCCTGTCACAAGGCAGGTTCCACTCTTTTGGGAAAGCCTGATTGATACGAGCATTATTTTTGGCGACACCGTCGTCAGCAAGATTTTAGCCTTCATATTCATTATCCTGACCGGCCTGACACTCTTCCTGTTCAACAACAGATTTACCACCGGCATCAGTTCTCTTCTTCCCTTCATCTACACGTTGCTTGTAGTAGCCAATCCCTACTGCATCTTCTTCTCTCCCACACATATAGCAGCTTTTCTGCTTATGTGTTCATTTTTCTTTTCTGTCAAGTACAGAGTCGAAGGACAGGGCATTGACGATCTGTTTATTACATTCCTTCTGTTAGGTTTGTCGTCATTTTTCTATGCACCGATTATATGGTGCTTCCCTCTCATGTTTGGCATCAGCCTGAGAGCATCGGAAGATAAGATAAAATTCATCTTCAGTTCACTTATGGGCCTCGTTGCCCCTATCGCTCTATACTTGTTGATTTTATACCTTTTCGCGAGCGCAAATGAGAGCCTCACGGCTATTGCGCAGTATGGTAGAGCTATGATAAAAGTCGAGCCGAAAGTTCTCACATTTTCCCTTGCGGAAATATGCCGTGACATTTTCATTATGATTTTGACTGTCAGCTCTATGATATATGTAGCCAACAACCTTACAAGGTATAAAACCACCAAATCGAGGGCATATATCAGAATTCTTTGCTACATTGCAATGCTCTTTCCCATTCTGCTTATCTTTACCGGCACCAATCACACCCCTAACGGGCTGATAATGTACCTGCCGGTGTCACTGTCGATATTTGAATACATCTCCTGCAGCACCTCCAGGAAGTGGAGCGTAATAAGAAATACCCTCTGCATCGCACTTTTCGTGGTTGAGAGGGTAATCTATTTTTTACACTGATTTAAAAAGCTATCTCAGCACAGCCCTAAACTTATCCTCAAAAGTCTTGAGGAGTTTGTTCATTGTATGCTCTACGGCAGCATCAGTCAAAGTTTTTTCGGGATCCTGAAGCACAAAACTCATGGCGTACTGCTTCTTGCCCGTCAGAATCTTTATGCCGCGGTAAACATCAAACAAAGTCACTTGCTTCAATATATCCTTCTCTGCTTTAAAAGCAGCCTTGCGAAGCTCTGCAAATGAAACATTTTCATCGAGAAGCAAAGCTAAATCACGTCTGACCTCAGGGTATTTTGGAAGCTCTTTGTATTTTACCTTATCTCTCTTGACAAGCTCAAAGAAGACCGGATAATTGACCTCTGCGGCAAATACGGGCTGTTTGATGCCGAACTGTTTCAGGCGAGCCGGAGCTATGGTACCCGCAACGGCAAGTCTCTTGCCCTGAACTTTATATTCAAGTCCTTCAGAAAACAGATCAGTCGGTGCCGCCTCGTATTCCATATTATAAATGTCTGCTCCAAAACGATTCAACAGTAGTTCAAGATACCCTTTCAATGAAAAGTAGCTACCTGCGCAAAGCTCATTTCTCCAAGCCTTACTCTCAGGGCCGGTGACAACCATAGAGAGTCTCATCTCCTCTCGGTACGACTTCAGATCAGCCTTAGGATTCTCCACACCCTCCTTAGGATGGTAAGAATAGACATTGCCCAATTCAAACAACTTAAGATCAGTAGTCTGGCGATTTATATTGTAAGCCACAACTTCAAGAGCGTTCATAAGCAAAGTCTGTCTCATGCAGTTAAGATCCTGACTCAACGGATTGCGAAGCATAACCAAATTATCGGAAGGATAACTCTTAAGATGAGTATAGTAGTCGCTCTTCGTCAAAGAGTTGTTCATCATCTCCATAAATCCGTTATCAGCCAACAGATTAGACACTGTAGCGCGCACAAATTCAGGGTCAGGATGCTGTGAAGCATTGATAGAGACCTTCATGCTTGCAGGCAACTCTATATTGTTGTATCCATAGACTCTCAAAACATCCTCGACCACATCGCATTCACGGGTAACATCCACTCTGTAAGAAGGAACATATACTTCACAACCCTCAGCATTTTCACTGATTACATCAAATTCCATATACTCAAGAATATTTCTGATAGTCTGTGCACCGATATGTTTGCCGATCAAAGCCTCCATGCGGGCATAATTAAGCTCAACTTTAGCTCTCTCAAACTTAACAGGATAGAACTCCTGCATATTGCCGGTAATCTTACCGCCGGTCAACTCTTCTATAAGTAAAGCGGCTCTCTTTGCAGCATACATGGTATTCAGAGGGTCAATTCCTCTCTCATATCTGAACGAAGCATCCGTCTTAAGACCATGCCTCTTCGAACTTTTTCTGATTGAAACAGGGTTAAAATATGCACACTCCAAGAAAATATCCGTTGTAGCCTCAGTTACACCCGATTCTATACCTCCGAATACACCTGCAATACACATTGGCTCAACCACATTGCAAATAACCAAATCTTCGGCAGTCAGAGTTCTCTCGACTCCGTCCAAAGTGACAAACTTACAATCCGGAGTACTGCGTCTGACAATCACCTCCCCGCCTTTGATCTTAGCAGCATCAAAGGCATGCAGCGGCTGACACATTTCGTTCATAACGAAATTGGTAACATCCACTACATTATTAATAGGATGCTGTCCGATGGCAATCAATTTTTTCTTCAACCAATCCGGAGACGGAGCTACTTTCACACCTCTGATAGTGACACCTATGTAACGCGGAGCCAGATCCGGAGCCAATACCTTGACAGGAATCGCCTCTCCGGGCTTTTCTTCGTAATCCGATACATTTGGAAGCGTATATTCCACAGGAATATCATGAAGCCTTAGATATGCATACAGGTCCCTTACGACACCTATATGAGAGGCTCCGTCAATTCTGTTTGGAGTAAGCCCTATTTCATAAATGGTATCTGTTTCGAGCTTAAGATACTCCTTTGCCGGAGTTCCTGGAACTGCTTCAGGCTCAAGTACCATGATACCGGCATGAGACGTACCTATTCCCAACTCATCTTCAGCACATATCATACCCGCACTTTCCACACCGCGAATTTTTGATTTCTTGATCTTAAATTCACTGCCGTCATCGGTAGGCAGTTTTGTTCCGACTGTTGCCAACAACACTTTCTGCCCTGCAGCTACATTTGGCGCACCGCATACCACCTGCACAAGCTCAGGATCGCCGGTATTCAGCTTGGTAACATGAAGATGATCCGAGTCCGGATGAGGGACACACTCTACAACCTGAGCCACTACTACGCCTGCAAGTCCTCCCGGGATCTGCTCTATCTGTTCACTGTGTTCAACCTCTAAACCTGTAGAGGTTAATATCTTTCCAACTTCTTCGGGTTGCAGATCAAATGTAAGATAATCTTTCAACCAATTGTACGAAACTGTCATTGTTTTCTATTTAAAAAGTGATTCAATAAATTCTTTTTTATCGAAGAGCTTCAAGTCTTCGATCTTTTCACCGATACCGATGAATTTAACCGGAATATGGAACTGGTCGCTAATGCCGATTACCACTCCTCCTTTTGCAGTACCGTCAAGTTTGGTTACCGCAAGCGCAGTGACATCCGTCGCCTTTGTAAACTCTTTTGCCTGCAAAAATCCGTTCTGCCCTGTAGATCCGTCGATTATCAGCAACACTTCATGCGGTGCATCAGGTACGACTTTTCGCATCACATTTCTAATCTTGGTAAGCTCATTCATCAAATTTACTTTGTTGTGCAGACGACCTGCCGTATCAATTATCACCACATCCGCATTTTTTGCAACAGCACTCTTGACAGCATCGTACGCCACTGAAGCGGGGTCTGAACCCATCTCCTGCTTCACAATATCCACCCCTGCTCTTTCACTCCAGATAACAAGTTGATCCACTGCCGCTGCGCGAAATGTGTCGGCTGCCCCAAGGATCACCTTCTTTCCCTCATTCTTCAGTTGAGCCGCAAGCTTTCCTATGGTAGTAGTCTTACCGACTCCATTCACGCCGACTGCCATTATTACGTATGGTTTCTTCGAAAAATCGAATGGCTCTACATGACTGTTTCCTGCTGCATCCAGCAAATCCTCAATCTCCTCGCAAAGTATACGGTTAAGTTCTTCAGTACTAAGGTATTTATCTCTTGCAACACGAGCTTCAAGGCGCTCTATGATATTCTGAGTAGTCTCAACTCCTATGTCGGAAGAGATCAAGGCCTCCTCGATGGAATCCAGCACCTCGTCATCCACAACCGACTTACCGACAATAGCATGTGACAACTTGTCGAAAATAGACATTTTGGTCTTCTTCAACCCTTCGTCCAAGGAGGTCTCTTCACCCTCTGCGTCCTTTACTTTCTTTCCTTTCTCTGCGTCCTTTACTTTCTCTGCGTCTTTTACTTTCTCTGCGTCTTTTACTTTCTCTGCGTCCTTTGCCTTTTTTCCAAATTTTCCAAAAATTCCCATAATCTCATACGTCTATAATTTGTACCAAAACTTACCTGTTAATAATTAGCTCTATATCTTTCTACACCCATTACGCCGTAATTAGCGTAACATCTTACCCGTCAACACTTTACGCTATATATTTCTTCTCGCTTTCCACTTTCTGCGCCTGTAATTCGCGGTCACAACTTACCCGTCAAAGCTTCACGCCAAATATTTCTACGCCAATAACTTGCGTCATAACTCCACTCGCATACACTTTGCAATGATTGTATTAAAACTACAGTTACAATTTTCTACCAATACCGATGACGAACTGCAAATTTACAAAATATAACTTTACAATGGTTTATAAAGTTCTCTGATACAACCTTCAGCCAAAGCATCGAGACAAGATATGCCCATCTCTACAGGAAGACCTGTACGCTGATATGCAATCGGGAGTTCTGTACAAGCCCCCACTACAGGCAACTTGGCGATTTTCCAAAGTTCCTCAATCACAATACGATACCTCTCCCCTGCCTCCTCCTGTTTACCGGCCTTCACAAGGTCTGTGATATCGTGAATCTCAATCTGCATCTTTTCCGAAGGGATCTTAAAGTCGTAGCCGAAATCTGATGCATGCTTCTGATACAGGCCTGTGCGCATTGTTCCCAAAGTAGCTGTCAGCCAAGCACCTTCCGCACATCTTTGCTGAGAGACTTTGATCGTCTCCTCTATGATATGAACCACCGGTTTAGAGAGCTCGCCCCTAAATTGATCAATAAAATAATGCGCTGTATTACAAGTAGTCGCAAGCATATCAGCCCCCCATCCTATCAAAGTTTCAAGTCCCTCTCTTATATAATTGGTCGGATCAGGGCCTTTGCCCAAAATAAAGGTCGTTCTGTCCGGAGTCACCGTGTGTGAATAGACAATCATGCGAGGATGTTCCTGATCCACATCTGCAGGAGCTTTTACAGCAAGAATCCTCAAAAATTCAGCGGTAGCTACGGGCCCCATGCCACCCAACACACCGAGGGTCAATCCATTACTCTTCCTACATCGTACTTTCTGTTAAATCGGCGACAAAGGTAGTAAAAATGCCCCAAGGAACTTACAATATTCGATAGTTTATTCCTCTTCTCCATCCTGCGCTCTCTTAACCTGCCGGCCGGCCCAAACTCGGAAATTATAAACCATGGCCTACTCATGCAAGCTCGATGATGCAACCCACGCAATGCAACTCAAGCAATGTAACTCCGACAAGACAACCATTGCCACCACTTTGTCGCAGATGTCGAATCACTGATACTCTGTCCAGCCACCAATTGCCGATATAAGCCCAACGATGCAACTCAGGCAAGACAACTACGATAAGACCGCCATTGCCGCCGCACGTCTGATGATACAACATCCAACAAGACTCCGCCACCACAGCTACAAAAAAGGCCTCAAACGTGGCCGAAAGCGAAAATCTTCGGCAATCATTGACTATTCATTATCACATCCTCGCACGCTGCAACGAGATGTCCCTTTCAGTGCTAACAAATGCGCCTCAAAGTACATTCTCGTCTCCGCTCAAACAGTATAGTAAAAGTCAGACAACGAAACAATGTCTGACACACCCCTCCTGTTGCCGCCTAATTAATGATCATTAACTGCCTTTCGGCTTTCCGGCCTTCCGGTTTTTGCGCAGTCGTTTTGTCTGTCACCTGCCTACTGCACGTCTGGCTTTACATTGAGCAGGCCAAACAGACAAGAAGGTCACGAGAAAAATCTTCTATACTTCCCGTTTCAGAAGTTAGGAATGCTTCGGGTTGGTGCGATTTATTCTGGACCACATTTTGAACCACTTTACATATAACTTATTGATAATAAATGTATTTTAACGAGCACATCGGATAGTAACGCCAGCCGGCAACTAGATGCCTGCTCAGGTGCAGCAGACCCCATATTTGCACCTGAGAGGTGAGTGCAGAGGCTGCTCAAGTGCAGCAGCACCCATATTTGCACCTGAGAGGTGAGTGCAGAGGCTGCTCAAGTGCAGCAGACCCCATATTTGCACCTGAGAGCTACCTTCAATGGGGATGATTCATCAATGGTTTCTTGTACACCACGAAGTGTCCCAGAGTCACTTGCAGGGTACATTGCCTTGTGCAGGTTCCACATAAAGGCCTCGCACTCCCACACTGTTGCCACGAAACACCCCATTCGGCCTCAGTACTCCCCCCCCCCTGTCTATCAATCAGTTGCAGAGTATACAGGATAAATCCGTCATACACTGCTGCCTTCCTTTTCTCCAAAATGTTCGTCAGAAGTGATGCCCACTCCGGCAACACCTGGCGTTACCATCACCTTTCCGCATTTTGTCTTGACGGAGAACTTCGTCACTACATTTCATTTCGTTACTCAGTACTCCGATGTCACACGCGCCACCGACATTTGTAATCGGAAATGCGGTGCTGCGCCTCACAAATCCACCAGCTACGCCCGAAAGGACTGCCATTAAACCCTCCGGCAGTAAATAAGTCAGGCAACGAAACAACCCCTGACGCACTGCTAATGGCAATCAGGTGCCTGACTTCTGAAAGGGAGGAAAACAAAACAATGCGTACAGTGCGCTGCGACGAGATGTCCCTTTCGGCGCTACCAACGGCCACTGCCAAAAAACAAAAAAGAAGTCAGTTAATGATCAGACACCATACATAATTACATGGGACTATATCGGAATAATTTGTACATTTGCACGATGAAAAAGATGATATTATTTGCCGCAGGTCTACTTGTAACAGCCTCATTATCAGCCCAGCAGCCAACCGGAGCCACATTCAAATCAGAAGCTGCCAATGACTCTGTTACCGCAGTCAATCCTATAGATACGCTCAATACTGAAGACAAATTCACTAAAATAGTACTGTTTGATAACCATACATGGTCATACATGGATATGGGACGTCCCGTAATCAATGACAATCTATATTTGGAACACTGGGACACCACAGCCATTCACTCATACAGAGGCTATCCACTCGATTCCATTCCTGAGGAAGTAGATCTGCTGTTGGCAGACTCTCTCCATAATTACTGTCCACCGATTGTGGGCAAAGTACGCTCGGAATATAAATTTCGCAGAACACGCGAGCACCAGGGCATAGACATTCCACTGCAATATGGAGATACAGTCCGTGCAGCATTTGACGGTGTAGTAAGATTTCGCGGAGGCGGACGTCAAACCGGAGGCTACGGCAATCTTGTAGTATTACGCCATGCCAACGGACTTGAAACTTATTACGGACATTTGTCCAAATCGATTGTCAACATAGGAGAGCTTGTTAAAGCAGGAGAAGTAGTCGGCTACGGTGGCAGCACGGGACGCAGCACTGGGCCACACCTTCATTTTGAGACCCGTTATAAAGGCCAAACTTTCGATCCTCAACGTCTTATCGACTTTGAAACAGGCACACTGCGCGATTCAATAATAACACTGAAGAAGCACTATTATAATATCTACTCACATTACGGGCAGAGTGACGAAGAGTCTTTGACAGCATCTCAACACATCACCCATACTATCAAATCCGGTGACACACTCGGTGGCTTGGCCGCGAAATACAATACTACTATTGCAAATATATGTAAGCTGAACAATATTTCGCGCAGCACTATCTTGAGTGTAGGCCGCAGGTTGATTGTTCGCTGATAAAATAGTATATCTTTGCACAATGAATAAACGAGAGAGATACACCGAATTAATAGCCTCACTGGACTCTTTGACTAAGTGCGAGAGCAACATTATCGCCAATATGGCAAATGCAACTGCTGCCATAAAGGAGAAATTTTGCTTTTTCTGGGCAGGTTTTTATTTGGTGGACAATGACTTATCTCATCTCGATTTAGAGCATCAACAGTTAGTTCTCGGCCCGTTTCAGGGCACTGTCGCATGTACACGCATCGGTTACGGAAGGGGAGTTTGCGGTAGCGCATGGAAGCAACGTGAGACTATTATCGTACCTGATGTAGAACAGTTTCAGGGACATATCGCCTGCAACACACTTTCCCGTTCGGAAATTGTGGTTCCAATGCTTAAGGATGAAGTCGTATACGGAGTCCTCGACATTGACCATACTGAGTTAAATACTTTTGACGAAGTAGATGCCGAATATCTTCAACAGATTGTAAAATTAATTAATAACTAATTATATATGAGACACTTACTCAAGAAAGTCACAATACTTTTATTTCTAATCATTACCAGCCTAAGCGCTTTTGCTCAAGACAATCCGGTTGCATGGAGCACTAAGGTTAAAGATTTGGGAGACAATATTTTCCAAATTATTTTTGAAGCCTCTATAGATGATGGCTGGCATGTATATGATATGGGACCATACGAAGGAGGTCCTAATGCTACAACTTTCACATTTGAGCAAAACAGTGATATTGAATTAATCGGGTCTCCGGAATATATCACCAAGCCGGCCAAAGCTAAAGACGAGTTGTTCGGTATGGTAATCGGTTCTTTTGAAAAGACGGCCCGGATCGGACAGAAAGTTAAGATTAAGGCGGCAAAAGCTACCCTGAAGATAAATGTAGAGTGGATGGCATGCAGCAATCAGTCATGCATCCCACCTGCAGATCAGGATTTTACAATTCAGTTGACGGGTAAGATTCCTGTCGCCGCTGCCACAGGAACGGACTCTGACAACAAGTCTCAGTCCCAAGTTGAGACTCAGACTGACGATAAGAGTGGAAATTCTACTGGCAACTCGACTGCCGTCACAACTGACAACTCGACTGATGCTCCTGCGGAACCACAGGAGGCAGAGGCAATCTCAGAGCCGGAAGAGCAGTCCAACTCGGCCTCCATCTGGAGTCTGATCCTTCAGGCACTTGCGTGGGGAATTGCCGCTCTTGTCACTCCTTGTGTCTTCCCGATGATTCCTATGACAGTATCTTTCTTTATCAAAGGATCCGACAATAAAGCTCAGGGGCGCTTTAAGGCTTTCATGTACGGCCTTTTTATCGTACTGCTTTACACCCTTCCGATAGCTTTGATTATCATCATTACATGGCTGCTCGGTGGAGACTCGGTTACGGCTGACATTTTCAACTGGATTGCTACACACTGGCTTCCTAATATCATCTTCTTTATTGTATTCATGGTCTTTGCAGCTTCATTTTTCGGGGCTTTCGAGATTGTACTGCCAAGCAAACTTGTCAACAACAGCGATCGCAAATCTGACGCAAAGGGCCTCGGAGGAGTCTTTTTTATGGCTCTGACTCTGGTACTTGTCTCTTTCTCATGTACCGGACCTATCGTTGGGACAGTACTGATAAAATCGACTTCAGGAGAGTTCTGGGCACCTATTTTAACCATGCTCGCATTTTCGGTGGCATTCGCTCTGCCTTTCACTCTCTTTGCCCTCTTCCCTTCATGGCTGAAGAAATTACCTAAGAGCGGAGGCTGGCTCAATACCGTCAAGGTCGTTTTGGGCTTTATTGAGATTGCACTCGGTCTAAAGTTCCTGAGTACGGCAGACCAGACTTATCAGTGGGGCATACTCGACAGGGAAGTCTATTTAGCCATCTGGATTGTTGTCTTCACACTTTTAGGTTTCTACCTGTTAGGAAAATTAAGATTTAAACATGATTCACCGGTAGATCATATTTCAGTCACAAGACTTACTTTAGCCATCATCTCATTCTCTTTCGTAGTCTATATGCTTCCGGGTATGTGGGGTGCCCCTCTCAAAGCCATTTCAGGCTACCTCCCTCCTATGAAGAGTCAGGACTTCGTACTTAACACAGACAACCTTTCGCAAAACACAACTTATGTCGCGCAACCCACTCTAAGCAGTATTCCTGTCAACGTCAAATACGGAAACAGCGGACTTCATTTCCCGACAGGAATGAATGGCTTTTTTGACCTTGCCGAAGGTGAAGCTTATGCCGAAAAGGTAGGGAAACCACTGTTTATCGAATTTACCGGCTTAGGTTGTATGAACTGCCGTGAAATGGAAGCCAAAGTACTTTGTGATGAAGAAATTCTAAGGATTTTGAGGGAAAACTATGTTATTGTCTCAATGGTGGGTGACGAGAAAAAAATCAAAGTGGATGAGAAGGATTGGATAGTAACTGATGGAGGAAAGACTTTGAAAACGCTTGGAAAGATTAATTCATATATTGCACTTAAAGAGTTTGGTATCAATGCGCAACCATATTATATTCTGAAAGGGCACGGCAAGATGCTTGTCCCTCCGAGAGGATACAATCTCAGCATTGAAGACTTTAAGTCATTCCTGATGGAGGGAATAGCCGAATACGGGTAAACCAATAAACCTTATTCAATGTGATGGTGATTAGTTTCTACCGGTAAATTAAAGACGTATGTATCAATATCAAAACTAACTCTGATTTGTAACTCCTGATGTTCTTCCTCCGTATAATCTTTACCGCATCTATATTGAACTATTCCTTTATCATTCGCCAACACAAACTTTCCTTCCCACAGATCCTCTATATATGTATATGGAGGAACACAGTCATTGCATGTTTTTTCTTGACGAACTGTATGCAATTGATAAGAAACTGAATAAGAATCTTGTCCGGTCAATAGCGCATAATAGTCCAGTATCAGATTAGCTCTTTCAATGTATGACTTTGTCTGACAGACGATGTCGAAATAGTAAATAGGGCTGTTGTCAGCCATATCAGCAGTTTTATAAACAATTTGTTTATTTCTAATCATTCCCTCTATTTTTTGTCGTACAGCTAAGACCTGAATATCACCCTCAGTTTCGCTTTGCTCACAAGATAAAAAAACAAATAAGGAAAGAATTAGATAGGTAAAGGATAGTACAATGATAGGATTTATACGTTTCATAATTACTATTAATTTAGATTTAATTATTGGGTTAATGTCCAATTAGTGACGATTTTAGCATCAGCAGGAAAATAAAAATCATGCGCGACCCATTGAGTTGTATGAAATGAGCCATTGATAGAAACTTGATCTCCCATATTAACATGTATGTAAGAGTTATCGATATATGATATATTTGTTTCAATTTCTCCATCAGAATGGGTAATTATCTCGCTTACTCGAATTCGTAGTCTTTTATAACCATCAATAATATACGCATGCCCATATTGGGCTGTAGTAGTAGTTTTACCAGAAGTAATAACAATTCTGTTTGAATTTAAATTCGCAACCACAACACTCGCGTTATAATTTTGAACTTGGCTATTATAAATCCCCATATTGCTAAGCACATGCGGGATGCTATCAAGGCTTGTCGTCCCAGATCCATCATTTGCGTAACTTGTGCCTAAGTCTTTTGCCATATATGCCACTAAAACAGCAACATTGTCAGTTGACACTAAAGGATTTATTAGATATTCTAATGTAGTCTTAGACATCTTTGACCAAGCATTACTACTCCAATTGCCAAATGAAAAGCCATAATATGGAGGCCCATTAGAATAAAGATCACTGCAAGATCCCGTTTCATACATACTTGTGGGTATCCCGTTTTTATAATGTGTATAATAGAGAAATTGAGCTATCGCTATTGGGACACAACCAGCAAGACATCTATTCTCTCCATTATCAATATATGGTACCTTTACATTATATGGGTGGTACTGTATCCACCTTGTTTCAGAAAACGGCCCTAATAATGTATTAATCAAGGTATCATAGTATACTTCTATAGTCGTGTCTGTCGTGTCTGGATCTGTTTTGACATTTCCTTGAGAAAGCAATTTTGAAATAGATCTAATAGCTTTCCATTCTTGTACATATACGGAAGTGCTATCGCAATCTGTATTGAGATTGTCTGATATATTACTTATGATATAATTCAAATCACCAATCCATTCCTTTCCATACTCAGAATAATCACCTTTTGGAAAATTCCCAGAGTCATTCATTGCTAAAACTGGCTGAATTCTTGCATCACCCGCAAAAATATACCAGCCCTTATTCTGGTCCAAATTCACTACATAAATAGTGGCTTGTGTTTTATCAACTGACAAAGGAATTATTTCCTTTATTTGCAAATTATTATCTCCGTTAATTAATCTAAGTTTCACATAAGAGCTAACATCGTTAGCCGAAATAGTGTATCTGTCGTTAATATCCTTTTTATTATCCAAAAATGTTTTTGTTTGATAGCCATCTTGATTTGCAATCATATATTGTTCTTTTTGACAACCTGCAAGAAGTGTAAAACAAAGGCATATTACAACAGGTAAGATCGAATAATGTGTATTCATACGATTAAATTATTTTTAAAGGTGTATAAGATAATTAAAAACTTTTGTACAACTGATATATAGATGCAAAATAACACATAACGTTGCATTCCTTTGTGAGGTATATCATAAAGAAGCCGTTCCAAGTTGATGGAACGGCTTCTTTATTATCTTTACTCGACTTTATCAGCGATTATTTCTTCTCGAAATAACTTTTAATTTGGTCTGTAGGGACTAATTCCTCTTGAAATACGTAAGCACCTGTACGCTCAGATTTGACCATACGAATGCATTTTACGACATTTCTATTCTGTGATTTATCGCCACTAAATGTAGCAACTGCTTTCTTTGCCATTGTATAATAAAGTTAAGTAATTATTTAATCTCACGATGAACCGTAACCTTCTTCAGGAAAGGATTGTATTTCTTACGCTCCAATCTTTGAGTAGTGTTCTTTTTATTCTTTGTAGTAACATATCTTGAGATCCCCGGAACATCGGTATTCTTCTGTTCAGTACATTCCAATATGACCTGTACTCTGTTTCCTTTTCTTGCCATAGTCTTAACAATTAAACAATTTTAATTAAACCTTTTTCTTGTGATCTCTTGATAGTTTCAGCAAGACCATTTTTATAAATAGTCTTCATGCCTCTGCAGGAAACTTTAAGAGTAATAAACCTCTGCTCCTCTTCCGACCAGAACTTTTTGTTCTTCAGATTGAGGGCGAATTCGCGTTTCGTGCGTTTCTTGGAATGGGAAACATTGTTTCCAATCATCCTCTTTTTTCCGGTAACTTGACAAACTCTTGCCATTGTATTTATTTTTTATATTATTTCTTATTTCAAAAGGGCTGCAAATATCTTGATTTTTTCTCTAAAAACCAAATTTTTCAATGTTTTACACAAACTTTAGTAACCTCTTCCATCTCACATTTTTAGGGAAAGAGTAATTGGCATCCGTAGAAAACCATATTACAGACGGTGTGCCGACAATGTGATCTTCAGGGACAAATCCCCAATATCTTGAATCCAAAGAGTTGTGTCTATTATCTCCCATCATGAAGTAATAATTCTGTTTAAATGTGTAGCTCGTCGCCTCGACTGAATTGATATAATACTTACCATCTTCCACCTTCAAGTCATTTCCCTCGTAAACCTCAATGGCTCTACCATAAAGAGCTATAGTCGAAGGATTTAACACAACGGAGTCCCCTTTTGCAGGAATCCAGAGCGGCCCATAATTATCTTTAGTCCAACCTGTTTCCGTAAACGGGAAAAGCATAAGTTCGGAATCGGGGTAATCAGGAGGGGCAACATCTATATTTTGAGTCACACTCACAATATTACTGTATGATTGTATCTTTTTTAAATTGTTCTGGGTCAGCGGCAGGGCAGGATATCCCGGAAGAGTGGCGTCATACCAGATCTCCGAAACATTCAATCCCATATCTCTAAAGTTGATAGGATTAATCTGAGTTCCATTGGTAATGACCGAATATGTGTTCTGTATTCCGGGATAGCTCTGTTGAGCCACACCATTTACGGTAACAACTCCGTCAATCACCTGCAGACTGTCACCTGCAATGGCCACACAGCGCTTTACATAATGATCCTTTTTGTCCACCGGACGCACTATAACGGGGCCGAATGTCTTAATGGTATATTCTCTACCATTCATTCTGACGTGTGTATAGTAGTCCTCACTTCTTGCCTTTGTAAGTACAGTGTCCCCATGCGGAAATGAGAAGACTACATAGTCATCTCTGCGCACATCTCTAAAGCCTTTGATTCTCTTATAACCAAACCTCCATGCAGTAGAGTAACTCTCTTTTTGAGAGATAGGAAGTATATTGTGTACAAATGGCACTGAAATAGGTGTCTGTGGCAACTTGGGACCATACGCCACTTTGCTGACAAACAAATAGTCACCTGTCATCAAGGAACTTTCCATAGAAGAAGAAGGGATCTTGAAAGCCTGGAAAAAGAAGATATTGATGAATGTAACAACTACGACTGCAAAAATGATAGCATCCAGCCAGTCTAACCATACATTTCTCTTCTCTCCTTCTTTGTAGTTCTTTTTCCAAAATGCCCACTTTACCTTCCTGGTGATAAAGATATCAAATATTACCGCCAGCCCAAACAGCCACCAATAATTCTGAATCCAGATTACCCACAGAAGATAAAGCACAGCCCAGAATCCGAACCGCACCCACTTATTCTTATATATATCCTTAATAGTCAAGATTTTACTACTTTACAGAATTAATAATGGCTTCGAATGCCTGAGGATTATTCATAGCGAGGTCTGCAAGCACTTTACGGTTCAAACCGACATTCTGCTGAGCAAGTTTACCCATAAACTGTGAATAATTCATTCCATGTTGTCTTGCGGCTGCGTTAATACGCACAATCCACAATGAACGGAAAGCGTGTTTCTTGTTTTTACGATCACGATAAGCGTAAGTCAAACCTTTCTCATAGGTATTCTTCGCTACTGTCCAGACATTTTTTCTTGACAGAAAATTACCGCGGGTCTCTTTTAATACTTTTTTGCGGCGAGCTCTTGAAGCTACCGAGTTAACCGATCTTGGCATAATTTTTTTAAATTTTGAATGTCAGCGCTCCTCAATATCACATCAGGAGACTTTTTGGCTGAACATCCGGGTTAAACATTAATTGATTACTTACTTAACTAACAAGTCCTTTACTCTTCTTTCGTCTACCTTGTCAATCATGGCAACATGAGTAAGATTTCTTTTTTGCTTCTTAGTCTTCTTAGTCAAAATGTGACTTTTGTAAGCATGTTTTCTTTTCACTTTTCCAGAACCGGTGAGCGTAAAACGCTTCTTTGAACCGGAGTTGGTCTTTAATTTTGGCATAGTTAATTTTTTAACTTGATTTATAAATAATTGTCGGTAACAATTGTTACTTCTTCTTCACTATTGGAGCTATCATCATTATCATCCTCTTTCCCTCCAACTTAGGCAACTGTTCAGCCTTTCCATACTCTTCAAGTGCCAGAACAAAACGCAGCAGCAGTTTTTCTCCCTGCTCTGCAAACATGATCGAACGTCCCCTGAAGAAGACGTAGGCTTTAACTTTTGACCCCTCTTCGAGAAATCCCTGAGCATGTTTAAGCTTAAACTGGAAGTCATGCTCATCAGTATTCGGCCCAAACCTAATCTCCTTGATCACAACCTTGGAGGCATTGGCTTTCTGCTCCTTCGCTTTCTTCTTCTGCTGGTAGATAAACTTTTGATAGTCAATAATCTTGCAAACAGGTGGATCGGCATTGGGAGAGATCTCTACCAAGTCAAGCTCCAATTTCTCTGCCACACGAATTGCCTCTGACAAAGGATAAATCCCCTGTTCAGCAACATTCTCCCCCACCAATCTTACTCTTGGTGCAGTAATCTCTTCGTTAGTTCTTGGCCCTGCTTCCTTCTGTCTGTTTTGCGGCAACCTTCTGTCAGGCGGCCTCGGTGTGTTGTTCGAAGGCTTCGGCTTCGGCGGTCGGTAATTGCTTGTTGCTATGGTTTTGTCCTCCTATTTAAGTTGTTCGTTAATTTCGTCTTTAATCTTTTGTACAAATTCATCGATTGACATCGTTCCCATATCCACTCCGCCCTGCTTTCTTACAGATACGCTGTTAGCGGCAACTTCCTTCTCACCGACTATCAACAGATAAGGGATACGCTTGAGTTCATTCTCGCGTATCTTCTTGCCGATGGTCTCGTTACGGTCATCGATTAAGCCGCGAATTTCGTAATTATTAAGTAATTCGCAAACTTTTTTTGCAAAATCATTATATTTTTCACTGACAGGAAGTACGACTACCTGATCCGGGGTAAGCCACAACGGGAACTTTCCGCCGGTATGTTCCAAAAGTACTGCAACAAACCTTTCCATAGAACCGAACGGTGCTCTGTGTATCATCACAGGACGATATCTCTTATCATCATTGCCGACATACTCCAGTTCGAAACGCTCAGGAAGATTGTAATCCACCTGGATAGTACCCAATTGCCATTTACGTCCGATAGCATCCTTTACCATAAAGTCGAGTTTCGGTCCGTAGAAAGCAGCTTCACCCAACTCTACTGTAGTAGGAAGCCCCTTTTCGGCAGCAGCCTCTATAATAGACTGTTCTGCTTTCTGCCAATTTTCATCTGTTCCTATGTACTTCTCTCTGTTGTTGGGATCCCTCAGAGATATCTGAGCTGTGTACTCCTTAAATCCAAGTGTCTTGAAGATATAAAGCACGATGTCGATCACCTTGCAAAATTCCTCTTTCACCTGATCCTGACGGCAGAAAATGTGTGCATCATCCTGCGTAAAACCACGCACGCGTGTCAGGCCGTGCAATTCACCGCTCTGTTCGTAGCGATAGACAGTACCGAACTCTGCAAAGCGCAAAGGAAGATCCCTGTAAGAACGAGGTTTCGTCCTGTAGATTTCACAGTGATGAGGGCAGTTCATCGGTTTAAGAAGAAACTCTTCACCCTCTTGCGGAGTATGGATAGGCTGGAATGAATCCTTGCCGTATTTTGCATAATGCCCTGAAGTTACATAGAGCTCTTTCTGCCCGATATGCGGAGTGATGACAGGCAAGTAGCCATAAGACTTCTGAACCTTCTTTAAAAACATCTCAAGTCTCTCTCTGAGAGCAGCACCTCTCGGCAACCATAAAGGAAGGCCCTGTCCGACTCTTGCCGAAAATGCGAATAACTCCATCTCCTTGCCCAACTTGCGGTGGTCTCTCTTTTTTGCCTCTTCGAGCAAAACGAGATACTCGTCAAGAAGAGACTTTTTCGGGAATGTAATACCGTAGATACGGGTAAGCATCTTGTTTTTCTCATCGCCTCTCCAATAAGCTCCGGCTATTGAAGTCAACTTGACAGCCTTAATCATTGAAGTATCCCTCAGGTGCGGACCTCTGCACAAGTCGGTAAATGATCCATTGGTGTAGAAAGTGATAGTACCGTCCTGCAAGTCGTGAATCAACTCACATTTATATTGGTCGCCCTTATCGGTGTATCTTTTCATTGCCTCAGCCTTTGTTACATCTTTTCTTGAAAAATGCTCTTTCTGGCGTGCCAGTTCCATCATTTTTGTCTCAATCTTTGCAAGGTCGGCCTCCACCAGTTGGATGTCTCCAAGGTCCACATCATAATAAAAACCATTGTCAATAGATGGACCAATACCGAACTTGATGTCCGGATAATAAAACTGCAAAGCTTCAGCCATCAAGTGCGATGACGAGTGCCAAAATGCCTTCTTAGCCTCTTCATCCTCCCATTTGTGCAACTTAATTGATGCATCCTCATTAATCGGGCGGTCAAGATCGTATATGGCTCCGTTTACGGTAGCAACCAATACATCTGCAGCAAGACGAGGGCTGATGCTTTCAGCGATCTGATATGCGGTAATCCCCTTTTCAAACTCTTTAGAATTACCGTCTGGAAAAGTAATCTTTATCATTAGATTCAGTTTTTCGTTTCAACCTGCAAAGGTAAGATTTTATTTCATATCTTTGCAATATAAAACTATAATTAACAGCACGTCTATGCAACCTATCGATAGTACAAATTTAAACTCATTCAAGTGGAAAAGAGCTGCCACAGATGCACTTATTCTCGCTTCCGTAACAGTAGTAATATCAACCCTCAACATGTTATTCGACAATAGTGGTCTTGGAATTCTCTTCTGGGCAGTCAAGTTCGGAGGATCACTGTACCTTCTCTATTTCCTTATGAAGAGGTACGGTAAGTTGACAAAAGTTCCGTCCACTTTTAATTACGGAGTAATAACCTGCCTGCTCTCTTCACTGGTTTGTGCCATCTACTCATTCTTTTTGATGTCCGTCCTTTTTCCTGACAGCGTAACAGCCATTTTTGATCAGGTTTATCAGATAATGGGGACCAATATGACCGACGAGATGAGCAGTTTATTCCAGCAGATGGAAAGCAAATACCCGCAGTATGCATTTTTTAGCTCTCTAATCTGGGACTTCATTGTAGGTCTGGTATTCTCTGCCATTTTTACAAAGAGTACCTCTCCACGTGTGGATATATTTGCAGACACCACTGACACGGACAATAATTGCGATGCGCAGCAAAATAATGAAATAGAATAATATGGATCTATCTATCATCATATCGCTTTTCAACGAAGCAGAGTCTCTTCCGGAGCTGATCTCATGGATTGATCGTTCTCTTAAAAATGAAAAACTCTCTTACGAGGTTATCATGATTAACGACGGCAGTACCGACGAGTCATGGAAGATTGTTCGGGAGCTTGCACAGAGCTATCCACAGATTCGCGGTATCAGTTTCAGACGCAACTACGGCAAATCTGCGGCCCTGTACACAGGCTTTGATGCCGCCAAAGGAGATATTGTCGTCACCATGGATGCAGACCTTCAGGATAGTCCCGAAGAGATCCCCGAAATGATCAGAATGATAAAAGAAGAGGGATATGATCTCGTTTCCGGATGGAAAAAGAAAAGGCACGACGGCGTCCTGACCAAAAACATCCCGTCAAAGATATACAACGCCACGGCAAGAAAAGTGACAGGCATCAAGTTGCATGACATGAACTGCGGCCTGAAAGCCTATCGCAACGAAGTTGTAAAGAATATTGAAGTTTATGGCGAGATGCACCGATTCATCCCTTATCTTGCCAAGAATGCAGGTTTTACCAAAATAGGTGAAAAGGTGGTGCACCATCAGGCACGCAAGTACGGAAAAAGCAAATTCGGAATGGACAGATTTATCCACGGTTTTTTAGATCTGCTTTCTCTTTGGTTCCTGCAAAAATTCGGCAAGAAGCCTATGCACCTGTTCGGAGCGATGGGAACTCTGATGTTTTTGGCGGGAGCCATCATTACCATCTGGTTGATTATCAATAAATTAGTTGCACAGTCACACGCTGCCAGCTTCAGGCAGGTTACAGACCAGCCCCTGTTTTATCTGGCACTGCTTTCGGTAATAGTCGGTGTGCAACTCTTCCTGACAGGATTCCTTGGAGAGCTTATCTCAAGAAACAGTCAGAACAGAAATCAATACGATATTAAGCAAACAATCAATTAGACTGCTTCTTCTCCTTTTCTAAAGGCAATTCCGGATTTTTGTTGCCGGCTATTGAGGCTTCGAAGTCTTTCAGAGCCTTAGCATACTCCTCTGAAGTAATCATCTTGCATGTCCCGTCAAATTTTGCGCCGGTTTCAACCGAAAGTTTGCAGACCTTGATTACACCTTTATAGGCGCAGGTGGCTAACAGGGAGAGTACATTCCCGACCACTATGTTCCCTTCAAAGTGGCCGCTGATGTCAGCGTCCATGCAGACGATATCGCCTGTAAAGGTGGATTGTTCTCCAAAAATAATTTTGCCTTTGGCCAAAATCTTACCGTGGAACGAGCCGTCAATCCTGACATCTGTAGATGAAATAAAAATCGCATCTTTGACCTCAACTCCTGCCGGAATTCTTGCTATTTCATTGAGGTGATTACCTACTGGAACTTGTTTTTCTGCCATATTAGATGTTGTATAAAATGTTACTGTTAAATGTGTATAGCTTCCGAATGTACAGACCCGGCAGCTTCCATAATTGCCTCACTCATAGTAGGATGAGGAAACACTGATTTCATAAGATCAGAAGCTTTGATACCGATGTTGCGTGCGGCTACGATTCCGCCCACCATTTCCGAGACATTGGCTCCGACTAAATGAGCGCCGAGCAGTTCATCAGTGTCGGCATCGACTACCAATTTAACAAAGCCTTCTCTCTCACCGGCAGCAGTAGCCTTTCCTGATGCCGTAAACGGAAATTTGCCCACCTTATACTCGATCCCTTTCTCTTTTGCGGCCCTTTCTGTCATTCCGACTGACGCCACCTCCGGCGAAATGTATGTACATCCAGGTATATTATTATAGTTCACCGGCTTAGGGTTAAGTCCCGCAATCGCTTCAACACAACATATTGCTTCAGCCGAAGCGACATGTGCAAGCGCAGGAGTAGGAATAATGTCTCCTATCGCATAAAGCCACTCAACAGGAGTCTTATAATATTGATCAACTGCTATCTTACCTCTATTAAGCCGGATACCAAGCTCTTCCAATCCCAAAAACTCCGTATTTGGAACAACTCCTACTGCCGAAAGCACAATTTCGGCCTCAAGATTTTCTTCACCTTTCTTAGTCTGAACCACCAGCTTGCAAACATCTCCGGAAGTATCTACACTCTTCACTTGAGAGGAGACCATTACCTTGATGCCCATCTTACGGAAAGAACGTCCAATCTGTGCACAGACATCATCATCTTCGATAGGCAGTACTCTATCCATAAATTCTATCAGAGTCACTTCGACACCTAAAGAACGATAAAAGAAAGCAAATTCGCTTCCGATAGCGCCGGAGCCGATAATAGCCATACTCTTGGGTAATTTATCAGGCACCAACGCCTGACGATAGCAGATAATCTTCTCTCCGTCAACGGGAGCAAATGGAAGCGATGCAGCACGCGATCCTGTCGCAAGTATAATATGATCAGCCTGATATACGGTCTCGTGATCCTCATCATCCACAACATTCACTCTCCCCTGGGACAGAACACGGCCTGAGCCGTGCAACAGAGTAATCTTATTTTTCTTGAAAAGATATTCAATACCCTTATTCATGGTCTCGGAAACGCCTCTGCTTCTTGTGACCATCTTCTCCAAATCAGCAGTTACTCCCTCTGCATGGAAGCCATATTCCTCACCACTATTGGCATAATGGTAAGCTTGCACACTTTTGAGCAGTGCCTTGGTAGGAATACACCCCCAGTTAAGACAGATACCGCCAAGTTCACTTCTTTCTACAACTGCAGTATTAAAGCCAAGCTGAGCAGCGCGTATTGCAGCCACATAACCTCCCGGTCCTGAGCCGATCACTATAATATCGTACTTTTCCATATTATTCTTCTTTTCCGTGACAATTTTTATATTTCTTACCGCTTCCGCAAGGACACGGATCATTCCTTCCCACCTTCTTCTCCACTCTCATAGGGCTGTTGCTCTTCGGCTCGACGTTATTGTTCAGCATATCCGGACGACTGGTCTTCATCTTGCTCATATCAGTGCTCTTACGCTGAGCCTCAGCTGATGCCACATCTGTCGGTTCCTGATTTTCCCTCAGGAAAATGAAAGACCTCAACAGGAATGAAAGCACATCTTTGCTGATATTTTCCAGCACGGTAATAAAGAGATTGAAACTCTCTCCCTTGTAAACCAAAATAGGGTCCTTCTGCTCGTATGTTGCATTCTGTACCGACTGCTTCAAGTCATCCATATCGCGCAGGTGATCTTTCCAGTATTCATCTATCACTCTCAGTGTAACAGTCTTCTCCAAAGCACGGACCACCTCCTTGCCCTTACTCTCGTATGCCCTCCTCAAATCGACCAGAATGGTATAGACCTTATGTCCGTCTGAGATAGGAATAGCTATGTTCTGATAAAACATTCTCTTGGTATCGTACACATACTTGATGATAGGCCATGACTGCTGTACAAGGGTCTCAAACCTCCTGTTCTGTGTCTCAAGTATGGCATCCTGAAGATTCGCCGCAACCTGCTTTTTGCCAAGCCTTTCATAATCCATGGCGTCGAAACCCGGATCCACAGAAAGTGTCATCATCAGCTCCTCACGGAAAGAATCATAATCAAGATCTCCATTCTTTTCCATGAACATCTCGCAATAGTCGTTTGCCATATTGAGTACATCCACATCAATACGCTCACCTGTAAGGGCGCTTCTTCTCTTGGTATAGATAACCTCTCTCTGGGAATTCATCACATCATCATAGTCCACCAGTCTCTTACGGGTACCGAAGTTATTCTCTTCAACCTTCTTCTGTGCTCTCTCTATTGCGCTCGAAAGCATGGAACTCTGCAGAGCTTCCCCCTCTTTCATTCCGAGGCCATCCACCACTTTGGTTATTCTTTCGCTGCCGAACAAACGCATCAGATCATCCTCAAGTGATACAAAAAAGATAGAAGATCCCGGGTCTCCCTGACGTCCGGCACGTCCTCTTAACTGACGGTCAACTCGACGGCTGTCGTGCCTCTCAGTACCTACAATTGCAAGACCGCCTGCGGCCTTAACTTCATCGGTCAGCTTAATATCCGTACCACGTCCGGCCATATTTGTAGCGATTGTCACCGTACCGGCTTTACCGGCGTGAGCTACCACTTCTGCCTCGCGCGCATGCTGCTTTGCATTCAAGACCTGATGAGGAATCTTGCGCATTGTCAACATTCTGCTCAAGAGTTCGGATATTTCTACTGAGGTCGTTCCGACCAAAACAGGACGGCCCTGTGATACCAGCTCACCGATTTTCGCTATAACAGCATTATATTTATCTTTCTTTGTCTTGTAAATCAAATCATCCTGGTCGTCTCGAATAACCGGTCTGTTGGTAGGAATCACAACAACATCCAACTTGTAGATAGACCAGAACTCACCTGCTTCAGTCTCTGCAGTACCTGTCATACCTGAAAGTTTGTGGTACATCCTGAAATAATTCTGCAGGGTAATAGTCGCAAATGTCTGAGTTGCAGATTCTACTTTTACCTTCTCCTTGGCCTCAATAGCCTGATGCAAGCCATCCGAGTAGCGTCTGCCCTCCAGGATACGGCCGGTCTGTTCATCGACAATCTTAACTTTGTTGTCCAAAATGACATATTCTACATCCTTCTCAAATAAGGCGTATGCTTTCAACAGCTGATCTACCGTATGCATTCTTTCAGCCTTCAAAGAGTAGTTGGCATAGAGTTCATCCTTTTTCTGACGCTTCTCTTCATCGGAAATCTCCATCTTTTCAACCTTTGCAACCTCTTCACCCAACTTAGGCATCAGGAAGAAATCGGGATCGCTCAAGTTCTGTGCAAGTATTTCATTTCCCTTGTCGGTCAGTTCAATGGTTCTGTTTTGTTCGTCTATGACGAAAAACAGTTCGTTTGTAACTATTCTCTGCTCAATATCTTTTTCGGTAAATGCCTGTTTGATAATCTTGCTCTCGGCGTCTTGCAGAATCTGACGAATACCCGGCTCGCTCAAATACTTGATAAGAGGTGCATATTTTGGAAGCCCTTTGTGCGCACGCAGAAGCAGCAAATCACCCTTATCGGCAATCTCCCCTGCGGAAATAAGTCTCTTGGCCTCGTTAAGAGTCTGGTTGACCAACTGTCTCTGAGCAGTATAAAGCTTTTCGACGTACGGTCTGAACTCGATGAAAGTCTCATCCCCGCTCTGCTGTACCGGGCCGGAAATAATCAATGGAGTACGTGCGTCATCAATCAACACTGAGTCGACCTCATCGACAATTGCAAAATGGTGCTTGCGCTGTACCAAATCGTCAGGATTGATGGCCATATTGTCTCTCAAATAGTCAAAACCGAACTCGTTGTTGGTACCGAACGTAATATCCGACTGATATGCCTTCTTTCTCGCATCAGTACTTGGCTGATGTTTATCGATACAGTCAACACTCAGTCCGTGAAACATATAGAGCGGACCCATCCACTCCGAGTCACGTTTTGACAGATAGTCATTGACAGTGACGACATGCACTCCTTTGCCTGCCAAGGCATTAAGAAATACGGGAAGCGTAGCTACGAGGGTTTTACCCTCACCTGTGGCCATCTCGGCTATCTTACCTTGATGAAGTACGACACCACCGATAAGCTGCACATCATAATGGACCATATCCCATGTGATCATGTTGCCGCCGGCCATCCATGTATTTTTCCATACGGCATAGTCACCGCTCATGGTTACAAAGTCATGAGATGCGCTCAGGTCCCGGTCAAACTGTGTTGCCTTAACCCTGATTGTCTCATTCTCCTTAAATCTTCTGGCAGTCGATTTCATTATTGCAAAGGCATCGGGAAGCACCTGATTGAGCACCTCTTCGATCTTTATATCAATCTCTTTCGTAAGACGGTCCAAATCCGTAGCCAACTTCTCCTTATGCGATACATCTATCTCAACATCAGAGAGTTGCTCCTTGATTGCAGCGACCTCCGCCTCATCTTTTGCAGTATATTCTCTAATCTTAACCTTCAGCGCCTCAGATTCACCCCTCAAATCGTCATCTGACAATTTGTCGATCCTATCATAAGAAGCCAAAATATCTTTCAGCATCGGCGTCAGCTGTTTCAAATCTCTGTCCGCCTTTGAACCGAATACTTTTCTAATTACACCTGTTAATCCCATGTTATCAAATTTTAACAACCGACAAAGTTAATAAAAAATGATATATCAAATAAAAAAGAGGTGACTAATCGGTCATAAGACTTTTTAGACACCCCTTCCGAATGCAAACTTAATTAATTATATTTTCATCAATTGTTAAATAGGGTTCTGAGTACAAAGCGGATTGTAATCCAATTCTGATTTAGGTATAACAAATTGCCACTCAATGCTGTTTGCTGCACGGAAACGATTTTCTTCACCAAGCCCCTGATCATCATACATATTATAGTTTGATGCCAGCGGATCGAGGTTGGTAGGAGTCTTACCTGTTTTCCAATTGTTTGCGCTACCGCCCTGATTGTATCCTTCACGTGGTGCCGGACCTCTGTCCAAATCCATGTTCAATCGTTTAAGATCCAAAAATCTGAAACCCTCGCCCCAGAGTTCAATCCTTCGCTGTATCATAATTTCATCAATAAGTGCACTGCCGGTGTTAGTACTCTTAACGTAGTTGGCATCTCTGATCTTTGCTAAAGGGTAAAGAACTTCAACGGCTTTTGCATCCTGCCCCGCTCTTGCATAGCCCTCTGCCATAATCAGCATCATCTCAGGAAGACGCATATATGCCAAGTCTGCTGTGTATAATGCCGCAGAATAAGCAGGAGATGTATTATCGGGATAATCAACGATAAATTTCTGACTCATCCATTTGAAAATATTGCCTGAAGGCGGGTATGCTATGCTTGTCTTTGTCATTGACGGAGCATTCGGCAGCCATAATTGCTTCCTGACATCAGTGGCACTTATCTTATCATACAGCAGGTTGTATATGGCACGAGGAGTATTTTTATTGTATGACACATTTGTATTTGAGATAAAACTGTAGAAATTGGTCAAAGTACCGGTTTCCAATGTGGGTTGTCCGATTTTTGCCCAGATCCACTCTGTATTTGACGCATCACACATTCTTCCCTGCCGGAAATCATAAGTATGAGCTGAAAGGGTTGCCCCCGAATTGTCAACTACACTCTTTGCCATCTCGGCAGCACTGAGCCACTGGCCCTGAGTAAGCAGCACGCGCGCCTTTATACCTTTTGCAACATTAACATCAATGTGTGTCTTTGTACTCCTTTCTATTGAAATACCACCCAAAAGTGAGATTGCCTGGTCCAAATCTTCATTAATTGCAGCATAGACCTCTTCCACCGTTGATCTTGGAGTTGGGTCAAGGCTGTTGTCAAGTCTTAAGACAATACCTTCCTGACTGTTTGTCTTACCCGCATAATAACGTTCAGCCCAAAGTTGAACAGCGCAAAAATGCGCAAAGGCTCTGTATGTCAATGCCTGACCTTTAATATAATCTTTTTCAGCCTGGGATCCCTCCACATTATCGATATTTGTCAGGATCATATTTGCATTCGCAATGATCTCATAAAACATCTTATACAAAAATTTGCAGTGAGAAGATGTCGTATTTCTATGTAAAGACCACTTGGCCTGACTTTGCCACTGAGCATTGCCTTTAGTGTAAACAAGGTCTTCACCAAGCATTTCCATCCACAGCATAAATGTCCCGTAGCCACACTGAGCGGCACTTGAACCGGGCTTGTACATCAGCCTGTGAAGGCCATTTACCGCCATCATTGCGGTTGTAGTATTTTCAAAGACCTGTCCCTGATCCACCGAACTGGTTGACTTTGTATCCAAAAAATCTTCCGAACAAGAGACCAAAAGCAAGAGTGAAAGAACTGTTGTTGCTATTATTTTATTCTTCATAATCTAAAATTTAAAAATTAACTTTTACACCAAATGAAAAAGTGCGTGAAGGCAAGTAAATATCTGCATTGCCATCATATCCGGAGAAGAAATTTCTTCTTGGAAACATACCTCTGCGTGCTGTAAACAATAATGCATTATCGGCAGAGAAATATATTTTTGCTCCGTCTATCTTGAGAGGAGAGATGACTTTTTTAGGTAATGTGTATGTAAGATTTACATTGGAAAGCTCCAACATATTTGATGATACCAACCATCTTGTAGAGGTCCCGGCGTTAATATTCTTTGAATCATTACCGTTGGAAAGCTTGGCAATATTGGTTACGTCACCCTCTGACTGCCAACGGCCCAGCAAATCTTCATGCAATTTGCTGTACGACAGAGATGATGTTCCTACTGACATCAATGAAGCATAAGTACTGTCATAATACTTACCGCCCAATTGATAGTATAAGTTAAATGAAAGAGTCCAGTTTTTGTAAGAAATGACTGAACCAAAGCCGCCTGTAAATTTAGGAATAGCCACACCGCTCCAGTCATATTTGGCATGCTCGATCGTCTCTGTGCACATAACGCCGTTATAATCAATCAGTTCATTCTCTCCCCAAACATAATCCGCATTATCCACATCGGCTTCAAACAGGTTGTACCCTGTTGCAGGATTAACCCCTTTCCATTGGCGCAACCAAAATTCATATCTTGGGTGCCCCTCTTCAATCTTATAGACCGAGCTTGTGTATGCCTCCAAAGGCAAACTTGTAAGTTTATTTTTCAGGTATGTAACATTCCCCGTAATGTTCCAACGGAAATCATTTGTATTAAAGACATTTACATCAAATGTAAATTCAACGCCTCTGTTGTACATCGTACCCGCGTTGATACTCTGCGATTCAACTCCGGACGAGATTGGCTGCGGGACCTCGAAAAGCAAATTGCTTGACTGTCTGTTGAAAAACTCAACGGTACCGACTACCGCACCCTTAAGTGCACTGAATTCGATGGCGGCGTCAAGATTGTGAGATACCTCCCATGAAAGATTCTGATTGCCGAGTGAACTTTGAAGATACCCGGGTTCTGTTCCGTTTGGATATGGCGTGTAGGTAGCTCTCCACGGATAATAACTATCCAGATCGTCATTGCCCACAACTCCGTATGATGCCCTGAGTTTCAACATGTCGATAAAATCGACTGCTTTCATAAATTCCTCTCTGTCAATCCTCCAGCCACCGCCTACAGACCAGAAGTTTCCCCATCTTACATCCTTGTAGAAACGGGAAGATCCGTCTCGGCGGAAAGACGCGGATGCGAAATATTTGTCGTTGTAATCATAATTGACACGTGAAAGATATCCCTCAACCGTATATTTATTGGTATAAGAGTTCGGTGTACCGTTGACTTCGGAAAAGTTTTTGAACTCAAAATTACTGCCGATAAATATCTGTCCCTTCATGGAAGATGTTAAGTAATTATATTCATAATCATAACTCTCATGTCCTATCATCGCATCTACGTGATGATTTCCGAAATCTTGTGCGTATGTCAGCAACTGGTTGATAGTCCACGTCGTAGTATTGGAAGAACTCTTGGTAGATGTGCCCGCATTGCCCTTCTCGGGATAAACATACGAACCGCTCCATCCTCTGTAAGCATTGGCTCCCACACCTGCCGTAGCATTAAATGTGAAATATTTCAGAAAAGAAATCTCTGCAAGCACTTTTGCATTGATAGTCTCTCTTCTGTACCCGTCGTAAATATTCTGTAACTCGATAGCGGGATTGTTGCCTGCCACATAATCTCTTCCTGGCACGACAACCCCCTTCGAAGATGTATATCCGAGACCGAAGTCATAAAGCTTATTTCCATCAGCATCATACAGATACTCACCCGTTTCAGGATTGTGAAGGTGTATCGGATAGATATTGCCTACATATCTCAAAAAACGAAAAGGATTGGAATTATTACCGCTGGACTCATTCTGATTACCTTCCGAGTCTGTAATGGCAGCACTCAAATTTGTGCCGACCTTCAGCCATTTTGTGATCTTAGAGTTCACATTTGCCTTTGCAGAGTAACGCGACAGGGAAGAACCGATAATGTAACCCTGATCATTAGTGTACCCTACTGAAGAGTAGTAATCCGACTTTCCGGTTGCACCGCTTATTGAGACACCGCCGTCATGTCTTATACCTACTCTTTCAATTGCACTGCGCCAGTCAAGGTCATCAGCCCACTTAACCTGTGCATTTGGATTTATTTTACCTGTTGAAGGATCGAACAATTGATCAGCACCCATATTATATGCATTATACGACATTCCGGCCAATAAGGCAGATCCTGCTTTCTGATTTGCCTCTTCACGCGTTGCTCCGCCGTACATCAGGTTGTTTCTTGTACTTTCCCAATACATCTGCATATAATCGTCCATTCCGAGAGTCTTATAATCTTCAGTCTGTCTTGAGGTAAAACCGATATTGTACCTGACATCAACTGTCATTTTACCCTCATGTCCCTTTTTGGTCGTGATCAAAATAACGCCATTGGCGGCACGAGCACCGTACAGAGCTGCAGATGAGGCATCTTTCAAGATTGTCATACTTTCAATATCCGAGGGATTGATACTTGACATGGCATTGTCATAGGGCATTCCATCCAAGACTATAAGTGGAGAACTGCTTGCATTGAAAGAGCCTAAACCTCTGATACGAATTGATGGAGAAGACCCCGGCTGTCCGTTTGCCGTTCCGACCTGAACTCCGGCAGTAGTTCCGGACAAAGCCTGTGTAACATCAGTCACAGGCCTGGAATCAAATTTTTCCTGATTCACACTTGCTGCCGAACCTGTAAATGTGCTCTTCTTTGCAGTACCGTATGCAACAACCATAATGGCATCAAGAGATGTAGTTTCCGGATGCATTACAAGATTCTGATTTGACAGTCTGTCTATCACAAATTGAGCTGTCGTCATTCCTATTGAGGTAAAAACCAAAGTGTTCCCTTTCTGAGCAGCTATCTCATAATTTCCGTTAAAATCGGAAGATGTATATTGACCTGTCGTGGTATTGTGAACGGTTACTCCGGGGATAGGCTCACCCTTGTCGTCCACGATAGATCCCGAAACAGTACTTTTCTCCACTTCCGCATTTTTAAGAGAAATCGGAGAAAGCGCGATATTTTTCCCTTCAATTTTGTAGATAATTTTATTTCCCGACAATTTATCAAGCAGCTCCTTTATGTCGTTGCCCTGATAATTAATTGTCACAATGTCGTTTATCTCAGTAAAGGTATCGGAATAAACGAATTTATATCCGGTCTGTTCGGTAATCATGGACAGGACTTCCTTCAATGGTTTTCCCGTCACATTTAGTTTGATATTCTGAGCAAACAAACCGAATGATATTAGACATAGAAACAGAAAGGTAAGTGCTCCCCGCTTCATCTGTAGGTAAAATGTTTTTTGGATCATAAGTTGTAATATTGTTTAGTACTAATATAACAACTTATTGAAGAAAAACCCTAATGTAAGGATTAAATTACTTCACGTTTTGTCACTATCACTTTATTACCTACTATCTTGTAATCAACGTAGGTCGTAAATTTGATAAGTTCCATAATTTGAACCATCGACTCTGAGCTGAATGCAGCTGTAAAAGTATGATTTAAAATAGTAGAGTCCTTAACAACGATGTCCATTCCGTGCCATCTTTCTAACATCTTAAAGACCTCACTCATAGGTGTTTTATCAAAGATAAGCTCCCCACGCCGCCAAGCCACGCTCTTTACGGTATCTGCGGTCGAAACGATATCACTCTTTATTGCATCACTGAATATTACGGATTCATTAGGTTTAAGTTCGACAATCCGGTATTCATCGGCAGTGCCATCTTTGTGTATTGTCTTTGTAACGTTAATCCTTCCGGTAAACAGAGTTGCCTGTTCATGGTCATCATCGTCGTACGAACGCAAGTGAAATTTTGTGCCCAATACTTCTACTTTCATCCCCTTTGGCGTAACAATGTCCATAGGCCAGTCAGGATGCTTTGACACATCAAAATAGCCCTCTCCCGAGAAAACCAGTTTACGCGCATCGGACGAAAAGTGGTGCGGATAGATAATTTTCGAATCGGAATTAAGCCAGACAACGCTGCTGTCCGGCAGTACAATTTTGCCTTTGACCCCCTTATCGGTATAGCAGGTATAAGTCACTTCCGTCTCGTTAAAAATATTTTCAGCAGTCACAACGCTCTCTTTCACTTTCTTATTGGATAAATACTGATACAGATTCAAACCACTTGAGACAACAACAACCAAAATTGCAGCATACTTCAATATCTGCGGCATAATAGATTTTGACTTCCGCCCCTCTTCACCACCTATTTTTGCGCGAACAGTATCAAAAGCTCTTCTTTTTTCATCCTCGGATATGCTTCCCTTGTTTGCATTCGTGCAAAAATCTCCCATAGCCACAACATTCATCAGATCAATGTAATATTGTTTGTTTAGAACATTTGCATCAATCCATTCCGCTACCATCTTCTTCTCTTCAGGAGTGGTTTTTCCAGATATATCCTTTATTAATAATTTCTTGTTCATAATGTTTACTTATAATACAACCATTTATAGCGTCATCCCTAATCCCTTAGAGATAATCTTGCAAATTACTCTTCAGTATCCTCAATGCGGACATAATTCGATACTCAACCGTTTTGACTGAGATATTGAGCATTTCCGCTATTTCTTTGTTTTTAAAATTACTTCTTCTGCTTAACAAAAATGTCATTCTCACACTCTCGCTCATACTGTCAAGACTATTGCTGATGACTGACATCAACTCCTTTGAATAGGTATAGCTCAGCGAACTTTGAGATATGGCCTGGATGGCAATATTTATCTCCGTGCCTTTCAGATAGGAGTCATACTTTCGCTTTACTGCGTTTTTCTTCAAGTAATTAAAAGTCTTGTTCTTGGCAATAATAAGAATATACGGAAAAAGAGACTTGTCACGGTCAACTTTATCCATACTCTGCCACAAAGCCACAAATGTATCCTGAGCTATGTTTTTTGCCTCTTCCCAATCTCTGCAATAGTACCAGACAAACTTTACCAACCGCTCATAATACTCATCAAAGGCCTCTTTGAACAGACTCTCTTTATCGCCTACAGAATCCACTTTTCAATTATAAATTACCAAACAATATAGCATTTAAGAAGATCTTGGAAGTAGCAA
>JAQUYF010000017.1 GCA_028691975.1 Bacteroidales bacterium
TTACCAAGGAAGCGCTCTACCACTGAGCTACACTGGCCTTTTGGAGCGGAAGACGAGATTCGAACCCGCGACCCTCAGCTTGGAAGGCTGATGCTCTACCGACTGAGCTACTTCCGCAAAAAAAAAGTGGGGAGAGCAAGATTCGAACTTACGAAGGCGTACGCCAGCAGATTTACAGTCTGCCCCAGTTGGCCACTTTGGTATCTCCCCAATTTTATCAATCTTTCAAAAAAGAGAGCCGATGGAGGGATTCGAACCCACGACCTGCTGATTACAAATCAGCTGCTCTGACCAACTGAGCTACGTCGGCATTTGCCTTTTCCCAAAAAGAGTGTCGCTCATTTTTTGGGACTGCAAATATATGCGTTTTCTACTAATCAGCAAAACTTTTTCACAAAAAAATGCTTTTTTTTACTTTGAAGCACTCATAATCGCCTGAAAGATATTGTCGGTGTTGTAATTGCATTCAGTGTAAAGTTCTGATTGAGTACCCTGTTCGATAAATCTGTCAGGGATTCCAAGACCGGTCACTTTGCAATTGCATCCATTATCGGCCACATATTCCGATACTGCACTGTGCAGGCCACCTGTTAAAGATCCATCCTCCAGTGTGATGATGTGCTTAAATTTGGCACAAACTTCTTTCAAGACATCCGTATCCAAAGGCTTCAAAAATCTCATGTCATAGTGCATAACGGATAAGCCATTATCTTCGGCCATTTGTACAGCTTCGATTGCCTTATTACCGATAGCACCGATACTCAGAATTGCCACCTGATTACCTTCATGCAGCTTGACAGCCTTTCCGATCTCAATTTTTGAAAATACAGCACTCTGCCATTTCGTACCGCTGCCATATCCCCTCGGGTACCTTATTATAGTAGTGCCGTATTCGGGCAATGTCGCCGAATACATAATATTGCGCAGTTCCAGTTCATTTAACGGGGCTGCAATAATAAGGTTAGGTACCGGCCTCAGACAGGCCATATCGAATACGCCATGATGTGTAGCCCCATCTTCCCCCACAAGACCTCCTCTGTCAAAGCAAAGTACCACTTTTAGCTTTTGTAGTGCCACATCATGTATGATATTGTCGTATGCACGCTGTGAAAATGAAGAATATATGTTGCAGAAGGGGAGAAGTCCTTCGGCCGCAAGGCCTGCGGAAAATGTGACGGCATGCTGTTCGGCTATTCCGACGTCAAAGGTGCGCTCCGGCATCTCCTTCATCATAATATTCATGCTGCAGCCTGTGGCCATGGCGGGGGTGATTCCCACAATTTTCTCATTTTGGCGCGCTAGTTCAAGTAAAGTCTCTCCAAACACATCCTGATAACGGGATACCTCTCTCTTTTTGGAGGTACGCTTACCGGTTTTCATATCGAATGTGCCGGGGGCATGCCAGACGCTTTGATCCTCTTCAGCGGGTTTGTATCCTTTACCTTTGAGTGTAATGACATGGAGCAATTTCGGTCCCGTGATATGCTTCAATCTGGACAGAGTGGATACCATCTGCTCTATATTGTTTCCGTCTATCGGTCCGAAGTACCTGAACCCAAGCGAATCAAAGAGTGAGCCGGCCTCACTGTCTTTAAGAAGACTTCTCTTGAGAGTCTTGACAGCTTTTTGGATATGTGCCCTCATGCGGCTTGCGCCCAAACGATCCCAAATACTCTTTTTGAGTTTGTTGTATCTTTGACTGGTGGTGATCTTTAAAAGATAGTTGTGAAGCCCACCTATATTTTGGTCAATTGATATTTGGTTGTCATTCAGGATGACAGTCAGATCAGTCTTCAGCGAACCGGCGTTGTTAAGGCCCTCGAAAGCAAGACCTCCCGTCATGGCACCGTCACCTATTACAGCTATTACGTGCTCTTTTTTGCCCTGCAACTGGGCAGCTACCGCCATTCCTAATGCGGCTGAAATAGATGTAGAAGAGTGCCCCGTACCGAATGAGTCATATTCGGACTCGCAGCGCCTCGGAAAGCCGCTCAGACCTCCGAGCATTCTGTTCTTCTTGAAAGCCTCTTTTCTTCCGGTCAGAATTTTATGCGCGTATGCCTGATGCCCTACATCCCACACAACTTTATCATTAGGGGTATCAAACACTTTGTGAATTGCAACCGCAATCTCGACTGCACCCAGGCTCGAACCTATATGTCCGGGGTTTTGGGAGCAGCACTCGATAATATATTCCCTCAACTCACGGCAAAGCTGTTCCAATTGGGCGTTGTTCAGTTTTTTTATATCTGCCGGTGAGTCGATGTTGTCAAGTATGGTCACTTCGTTTATTCGTTTCTAAATATGGTTTGTTTTCTATCCGGGCCTAAAGAGATAATGCTAATCTTGACTCCTGTTTCTTTCTCAATGAAGCCAATGTATTGCATAAACTCTGCCGGAAGATTATTGTCGTCTTTGGCCGAACTTAAATCTTTGTTCCACCCCTTGAACTCCTTATAAACAGGCACAATCTCAGCGTAAGTATCATAAGGTATCTGATCGGTAGCTTTTCCGTTTATAAGATATTCTGTGGCGATCTTTATTGTATCAAAGGTATCAAGTACATCGGATTTCATCATAATAAGCTCTGTAACACCGCTTATCATAATGGCATACTTGAGTGCGACCAGATCCAGCCATCCCGTTCTGCGTGGACGTCCGGTAGTCGCTCCGAACTCGAATCCTCTCTGACGCAACTCTTCGCCGGTCTTATCAAACAGTTCTGTCGGGAACGGACCGCTTCCGACCCTTGTGCAGTATGCTTTGAATATACCATATACCTTGCCTACAGTTGACGGGGCAGCCCCAAGTCCTATGCAGGCACCTGCACATACGGTAGATGAGGAGGTTACGAATGGATATGAACCGTAATCTATATCCAGCATGGATCCTTGAGCACCCTCTGCAAGAATACATTTTCCATGCTTTAGCAGATCATTTATGACATACTCACTGTCTATAATTTCAAACTGCTTCAGATATTCGACTGCTTCCAGCCACTCTTTTTCATTTTGATCGGCATCATACTGAAAATCATATTGCTTCAGAAATGCTATATGCTTATTTTTAAGAATATTAAATCTGTCAATAAAGTTTTCTGAAAGAGCATCACCCACTCTCAGACCGTTTCTCCCGGTCTTGTCCATATAGGTTGGACCAATCCCTTTAAGGGTAGATCCGATTTTTGACTTGCCCATGGCAGCCTCGTTTGCAGCATCGATAATACGGTGAGTGGGCAGGATCAGATGCGCCTTTTTGGAGATCTTCAGCCTCTTTTTGATTGGTACGTTGAGCTTTTCGATGGCTTCACATTCCTGACGGAAAATAATTGGATCAAGTACAACGCCGTTACCTATGATATTGATGGTATTTTCTCTAAATACACCTGCCGGCACTGAGTGCAGCACAAATTTATTACCTTCAAAATGTAGAGAGTGACCTGCATTAGGACCACCTTGGAAACGTGCAATTACAGGATAGGAGTCGGCAAGTACGTCAACTATCTTTCCTTTTCCTTCGTCTCCCCACTGGAGACCTAAAACGACATCAAGTTTCATTTGAGTAAGTGTTTTTAAATAACAAGCTAAGGTACGGCTTAAATGTTAAATACTAAAATAAAAATGTAGCTCGGTAATTTAATTTTGTCGATTGTCATAAAATGCATAATTTTATCGGTTATTTTATCTGTTTGTAACTTATAATTAAATTAATGATAATGACTGAAAAAATTCAAAAACTATTGAACGACAGTCCCGTAGCACGTTGGGCGGCGTTGTTTCTTATTGCCTTCATGATGTTATTCGGCTATATGTTTGTCGATGTGATGTCTCCACTGCAAAATCTTATTGAGGTGCAGCGTGGGTGGGGCCCAACCGTATTCGGTACTTATGCAAGTGCAGAGTACATACTTAACGTGTGCGGTTTCTTAATCTTAGCCGGTATCATTTTGGATAAATGCGGTGTCCGCTTTACCGGTACTCTTTCCGCTTCACTTATGGTTGTAGGAGCATGTGTCAAATATATCGGAGTTTCAGACTGGTTTCAGACAACCGAGTTTGCTGCATGGTTGGGAACATGGTGGGTATCAATGCCTGCAAGTGCCAAACTCGCCTCTTTGGGCTTTATGATCTTTGGTTGTGGATGTGAAATGGCCGGAATTACCGTTTCCAAGGCTATTGCCAAATGGTTTGATGGAAAGGAGATGGCCCTGGCGATGGGGCTTGAGATGGCCATCGCGCGTGTAGGCGTGTTTGCCGTATTTTCTATCTCTCCATGGCTGGCCAATATGGCACCCGTCAGCGTAGTAAGACCTGTGGCATTCTGTACACTTTTGCTGGTTATCGGCTTGATTTTCTTCCTTGTATTTCGAGTAATGGATGCCAAGTTGGATAAGCAGCTCGGTGCCGTAAAAGAGCCGTCTGCCGAAGATGAATTCAAAGTGAGCGATATAGGAAAGATTTTTTCAAGTAAGGTTTTCTGGATTGTAGCTCTACTTTGCGTACTCTATTATTCGGCAATCTTTCCATTTCAGAGGTATGCGACCAATATGCTTCAGTGTAACCTGGGGCTTACTGCTCAGGCTGCGGCAAATGTGTTCCGCTGGTTCCCTATCGGAGCTGCAATTATTACCCCGTTCCTCGGCTCCTATCTTGATCATAAAGGAAAGGGAGCGACAATGCTTATGCTCGGCTCCATACTGATGATCGTGTGCCATTTGACCTTTGCATTTTTGGTTCCTGCGACAGACAGTAAGATAATTGCATTTGCGGCAATCGTCATATTGGGTGTCTCTTTCTCGCTTGTACCTGCTTCTCTGTGGCCAAGTGTTCCAAAGATTATGCCTTCAAGGTATCTCGGAAGTGCATATTCGTTGATTTTCTGGGTACAGAACATAGGACTTTGCTTTGTTCCGCTTATTATCGGTAAAGTACTTGCCGCAACCAATGTAAACAATGCAGAAGTCATTGCTGCTAAAGCGGCGATTGATGCCGGTGCACAGGACCTGATTATCCCTTACGATTATACGGTTCCAATGATCATATTTGCCTGCTTCGGTGTTGCTGCGTTGATACTGTCCATATATCTTAAATCTATGGATGCCAAAAAACACTATGGCTTGGAATTGCCTAACATTAAAAAGTAACGACTTATTATTAAATAACTATCTATGAACAAAACAATTAAAATGCTCAGAGACAGTAAAAGTGCACGTTGGATTGCTCTCTCTTGTCTTGTTATTCCGATGTTTGCATCATACTTCTTTGATGATATGTTTTCGACTTTGTCGCATATCTTCAAAACTCCTGAATTGCTCGCTTTAGGGTGGAACTCTCAGGATTTCGGATTTTATGCCGGTGGATATTCGTTCCTCTGTGTATGGGGAGGACTGATCATTTGCGGTATGCTCCTTGACAAATGGGGTGTTCGCTTTACCGGATCTCTTTTTGTGGGGATGATGACACTTGGGGCTGTTCTTGTAGCATACGCTATATCAGGCAGTTTCGCATCCAGTGCTTTGTGCCGCTGGATGGGTGGCTTTATGGCTAAACCTTCTTTAATACTTGCATACATCGGGTGTATGTTTTTCGGACTCGGCAGTGAAATTGCCGGTGTCGCGGTAACGCGTTCTATCGCCAAATGGTTTAAGGGAAAGGAGATGGCGTTGGCTATGGGACTGCAACTTTCTATCGCAAGATTGGGTACAGCTTTTGCTTTCGTACTTTCTCCGGCTTTGGTGGCAGCTCATGACCCTGATTTGCAGGGCATTGTCTATCCTTTTATCGAAACGAATAAACCCGCACTGGTGGGCGTAGCTCTTTTGGTTGTCGGTGTGATTGTATGGAGCGTATTTATCTCAATGGATGCCAAGTTTGACAGGCAGACAGGGGAAACAGATAAGAAAGAGACTACCGAGGAGGATAAGTTCAAATTTTCCGATATCTTCAAGGTTTTGTCCAACAAGCATTATATCCTGATTTCTTTGCTTTGCGTCTTTTTCTATTGCTGTATCATTTCGTTTAAGAAATTCGCGACATCTATTCTGATGCCACGTTTTGATATTGATGTCGAAGTTGCCAAGTGGATGGTTGCGATGATTCCGTTTTTTACGGTAATCTTTACTCCTTTGTTTGGTTCTCTGGTTGACAGGATAGGGAAGGCTACCACATGGATGATTACAGGGTCATGTCTGGTGTTTGTTGCTCACCTGATCATCGCTTTTGCCCCCGCAGGAGTTCCTTTCTACGGTTATTTTGCAATCTCATTGCTCGGCATAGGTTACTCACTTGTTCCCGCTGCAATGTGGCCTTCAGTGCCGAAGATTATTCCGGAGAAAAATTTGGGGACTGCATATTCTCTGATCTATTGGATTCAGAATATGGGTATGTTGCTGGTTCCTATCTTTGTAGGTCAGATCTTCAACAAATATGTCGTAAAGGCTGTTATTCCAAATGAGATGCTTGCTGCCGTTAAGGCTGAGTATATCTTCATCGGTTTGGGAGTAGTTGCAATTGCTGTATCTATTTTGTTGGCCCGTTCTTCCAAGAAGAATCCTCAATTAGAGCTTGATATGCCTAACAAAAGGAAATAATAGACATAAACGCACGATCTCCATTGATCGTGGATCGCCAAGTACATAAAAAAGAGGGTGACTAAATTTACTTTTTAGCCACCCTCTTCTTTTTTCTACCCTTGATGTTAGAATGGAAGGTCGTCCGGCTGATCTTCGCCACCGAATGAATCATTGACAGGTGCCTGTGCCGGAGCTGCCGGAGCTGCCTGATGTGCTGGTTGTGACTGTGCACTTACAGGTGCAGGTGCATGTCCGTATCCTGCTCCCGATGTCTGCTCATTGTCACTTTTCCTACCGAGAAGCTGGATAGAATCAGCTATAATCTCGGTTGTATAGCGTTTGTTGCCATTCTGGTCATCCCAACTGCGAGAACGGATGCGCCCCTCTACATAGATTTGAGTCCCTTTCTTGATATAGTTGCTCGCAAGCTCTGCAAGCTGTCTCCATGCCACGATATTGTGCCATTCGGTATTCTCTTTCATCTCTCCGTTTCTATCCTTGTATCGCTCTGTAGTTGCCAGAGTGAAAGTCGCAACGGATGCTCCACCCTCAAGGTGTCTAACTTCAGGATCCTTCCCTACGTTGCCAATCAATAATGCTTTGTTTAGTGCCATATCATTAAAATTTTCGCTAAAATTAACACTAAAAAGTGATAATGGAAAATTTATGTGAAGATTATTCCTCTTTTTTCAGAGTAATATCCACATCTGTCAACGTCAATTTGCCTGAATACCATGAACCGCTTTTGCCTTCAAACTGAATATCAGTGATATCTATGGAGTCTCTTTTAAATGTTCCGCCATTTAAATCGCCGTCCGTATCCATTGCGATGATACGAAGGTGGGTTGCCGGCCACTCATCTCTGTTAAAGACATACCGGCCATCTCGATCTGTTGACAAGGTATCGAAGACACTGAGACCACTATTATATGTGCCGGTGTCAGAGACTTGTCCGATCACTACTTTTGCTCCGACAATCGGGGCACCTGAAGGCTGTTTTACTTTGCCGCTGATGTTGTAATCAGCATACGGAGTGCCGTACATTACCTTCATGACGCAACTTGATACCCCCAACATTCCAAGCAGCAGTGCAAGTACTTTACGATAGATGATTTTCATTATTATTCTTTTTTATATAGTCCATAAATTATTCAAAAGATAACGGCAAGTCGTCTGATATCTTTGCAATCTTTGATGTAACGTTGTTAAGATAGTATTCAGGCTCATGAGGCTCTTCTGACGGCTCTGCAGCTACTGACGTACCGTGGGCCAGGAAGCTCCTGACTGTAACTTCAAGGATGTATTCGTACCCGGGCTCATACTCAAATCCAATAATGTCAGCTGTGAAAGGCGTCCACCAGTGCATTCCTTCATCGGAACTTTTAATCGCCAGAGTATATGTGCCAAGTACGTCAGAGAAAACCCTTTCTGAAGCAATAGTAAACTGCACTTCTCTTTCGCTGTATTCCGGTGTGTCGGAATGCAGACCTGCACATCCGCATAAAGACATTACGCACAGCAAAAACGAGATAATTGATAATTGTGTTTTCATTAACATAACCTTCTGCAATAAAAACGCCAAAAAGAGAAAATACTGCACAACATAATGCAAAATATTTTGCACTTTCCGGCGCTGTTTAATATAAAGATGCCACAATACGCTTAAAGGTTGCATATAAAGGGCTGGAAGTTATCAACAATCCATATTGGAGTTCACGGTGCCTTGATTCTTCATTTCATGCATCAGAGATGCAATGTGGGTCTCTAAATTTTGCTCCGATGTAATAGACATTTTACGCCTCAGGCGTGTACGTTTGTTGTAATAGCTCGATGAATTGGTGTGACTGTAAAGCAACTGTATGCTGTGGGCAGGGAAGCCCAGTGTTATCAGACTGCAAAAATCGAGATCCTCTTTGTTGAGTGTCGGATATTTTTTGCCGATATATTCGATGATACCGCTTTGGTAAAGATTCGCCGTCTTGGAGATGTTTCTTACGATGCTTTCCTGATTGGACGGCTCGAGAAGGAGATACTTTCTAATTCTGATGTAGAGTAATTGCGGATTATCTCCGCTTAAAAAGGCATTGTCGAGAATACTCTTCGTTGTCTCAATAGTGTCATGCAGTACTTCGTGACACATTTTTTGGGCTTCCTGGGAGTCACTTAGCAACTCATTTTCTGAAGAAGAGGCCACTTTCTTTTTGCCGGTGTGGATAAAATAGTAAGCAAGAACAGCAAAGCAAAGTGTTGTAAATGTGATTTTTTCCATTGAACGTGAGTGCTCGATGGATTTGAGGCACTCGACAAGGTTGAACTTGTGTGCCTGAAGGGCTTGCATATCTGCCGGAGAGATATTTCCATATTTGTCAATCAGAATATGGAGGTTGCTCAATTCGGCATCAATACCGGTTTTTCTGTCGTGATAAAGAGCTGTACATGACAGCATTATCAGTAGAAGGAACAGATTGTTACGCATCATAACTACAATAATAGGTTAATTAAGGGAGTGTCCATAGGGGCGATGCCGGTCATCAGTTTGTAGCTGATAACCGCTTGTACAGCCAGCCAATGCTTGCCTGAGATGTAGTTACCTCCTGAAAGTGACGGATTCCTATAATTAGCTTCTATTACTGTCTTTCCGGAGAGGTTATGAACTTTTTCGGATAAGTTGTTGCGTAACTCGTTAATTAGAGTTGGTATTGTATATATTAATAGTTCGTTTTCGGCAATCAGAGTCGGCATGTCTTCAAGATGTGCCGCTTTCATTCCTCCAAGGGCATTGCAGTAATGCTGAGCCTTGGCAAAGTCTCTGTTTGCGACTGTAACATTCCTGCCTGAGTCACAGGCTGCAAGGGCTGCCGCTTTTCCGGCTCCTCCACATCCTGCTACAAGTACGTTATTGAAAGGCCGTTGGCTGAAAAGAGCAGTTAACATGTGGACTACTGCTTCGTAATCAGTGTTATATGCTGTAATTAGTCCATCTTTTTTAATCAAAAGATTGGAGGCTCCTATTCGTTCGGTATTGCGGTCTGCACGGTCCGCTATTGCAAAGGCCTTCTCCTTGAATGGAGCGGTCACATTGATAGCGTCAAAGTCTCTCTTGAAGATGGAAACGGCTTCATCAAAATTGGCAGTTTCAATCAACTCGTATGTATCTCGATAAGGCACATCAGGATAGGCTGCCCTGAAGAGCTGCGGGCTCAGGCTGTGAGCAATGGGATAACCTATCAAACCAAATCTCATGACACTAAGGAGTTTTATTATTGCGTTGCCTGACCGCCTCGAAACAGAGTATGGCTGCCGAGACAGAGACGTTCAGTGAATCGAGTTTTCCGAGCATCGGAATTCTGACCTTCGCATCTGCTACGGCCCTCCAATAATCAGTAAGGCCTGCATCTTCGCTACCCATAACAATGGCAACAGGTTGTACCATATCCGTATCGTAATATAGTTGCGAGTCCTGAAGCTGTGCAGTGATAATGGCTATACCGTTGCTTTTAAGCCATTTGTAGGCCTCTTCCGAGTTGCAGGCAACTGTTTTGACGCTGAACGCGGCTCCTATGCCGGCTCTGATTAAGTTGGGGTTGTAAAGATCTGTAAGCGGATCGCAAACAATGACTGCATCTGCGTGAGCAGCATCTGCCGTTCTGAGCACGGCACCGAGATTGCCCGGTTTCTCAACGGATTCAAGTACGAGAATCAGAGGATTTGCGGAGAGCTTGATATCGGAAAGCTTATATTCCTTTGTCTTAAAAATGGCCACAATTCCCTCACTGTCACCACGATATGCTATCTTATCATAGATATACCTTGACACTCTGAACAGGGCAGGAGTATATCTTTTGTCATCCAGTATGCGAAGAAGATCCTCTCGGAGAAGGTAATCTTCGCAGAAAAAGATGGATTCCGGAGAGAACCCTCCATCGAGAGCCTGTCCAAATTCCCTTTTTCCTTCTACAACGAACAAACCTCGCTCTTTGCGCTCTTTTGACTTGCTCTGGAGTGCAATCAAATCCTTAATTTTAGGATTGAGGGCAGAGGTAATGTCGTCAATATACATTTAATTTTCCTTAAGTTCTTCTTCTTTAGGAGTACTCTTTTGTGGCTTCATCTGAGGAAAGAACAGGACATCCTGAATGGAGGTGGAATTGGTCATGAACATGGTCAGACGGTCGATACCGATGCCGAGTCCCGATGTAGGAGGCATTCCGTATTCCAAAGCGCGGACAAAGTCCATATCAATAAACATAGCCTCGTCATCGCCGTTGTCTTTCAGTTTAAGTTGCTCCTGGAAACGTCCCAACTGATCGATAGGGTCATTCAACTCACTGTATGCATTGGCAACCTCCTTGCCATTGACAAAAAGTTCAAATCTTTCCGTCAACTTAGGGTTGTCCCTGTGACGTTTGGTCAGCGGAGACATCTCTACAGGGTAGTCAATAATATATGTAGGCTGGATAAGGTGCTTCTCACAATACTCACCGAAAATGGCATCAATCAACTTGCCGACTCCGAAGGAGGGATTGATCTGAATATTAAGTTTCCTGCAAGCCTCTCTCAACTCAACTTCACCCATATCGGTAATATCAATGCCCGCATACTCTTTGATGGCATCTATCATAGGAAGCCTGCGATAGGGCTTCTTGAACTCTATTTCATTGCCCCATACATCAAACTTGGTCTTTCCGTTGATAGCGATGGCTACTCTCTCAATCATCTCCTCTACAAACTCCATCATCCACTTGTAATCCTTGTAGGCTACGTATATCTCCATGCAGGTAAATTCCGGATTGTGTGTACGGTCCATACCTTCATTGCGGAAGTCTTTCGCAAACTCGTAAACTCCTGAAAATCCCCCGACTATAAGACGTTTAAGGTACAGCTCGTTAGCTATTCTCAGATAAAGAGGAATATCCAGAGTATTGTGGTGAGTGATAAACGGACGCGCTGCTGCTCCTCCGGGAATAGATTGGAGGATAGGTGTCTCAACCTCCAGGTAACCGTGCTCGTTGAAATAATCTCTCATCGTGCTCATAATCTTCGTCCTCTTCATGAAAGTGTCTCTCACGTCAGGATTAACGATCAGGTCCACATACCTCATCCTGTAACGAAGCTCCGGATCCGCGAAGGCGTCATATACTTCACCCTCTTTTTCCTTTACGATAGGGAGTACGCGAAGTGACTTGCTCAATACGGTAAGCTCTTTAGCATGAATAGAAAGCTGTCCTGTCTGGGTGATAAAGGCATACCCTTTGATACCGATGATGTCGCCGATATCAAGGAGCTTCTTGAATACCGTGTTATACATAGTTTTATCTTCACCGGGGCAGATCTCATCTCTCTTTACATAGACTTGAATCTTTCCGCATTCATCCTGAATCTCAATAAATGAAGCTGCACCCATGATCCGGCGGCTCATCATTCTTCCGGCGATAGCTATATCGTTGAAATTACCTTTTTCAGGATCATACCCATCTTTAATCTCCTTTGTCGTAGCGTTAGTCATATAGGCGGGTGCAGGGTAAGGTTCTATACCCAAATCTCTCATCTGCTGCAAGGATGCGCGGCGATTTATTTCCTGTTCGTTAAGGTCCAATGTTTCCATATTTTCAGTAAAAATTTATACAAAGTACAAAAGTAACCTTTTTTATGGAAAGTAAAATAAAAAATAAGTACCTTTGCACAGATATGACCATATATAAGAAGTGGATAGTTAGAGAGCCGGGTAATCCTGCAATTGTACGCCAGTTAGCACAAGAATTGGGGATAGATCAGGTCTTGGCCAATCTGCTGGTGCAGCGGGGGATCACTTCTTATGACAAGGCCCGCGAATTTTTCCGTCCGAGTCTTTCCATGCTTCACGATCCGTTTTTAATGAAAGATATGGACAAGGCTGTAGAGCGTCTCCACAAAGCTATCGAGTCGAAAGAGAAGATATTGATATATGGTGATTATGATGTGGACGGTACAACGGCAGTCGCTCTTGTCTATTCATTTATAAGAGATTTAACCAACAAGATAGAGTATTATATCCCCGACAGATATGACGAGGGGTATGGCATCTCTTACAAGGGTATCGATTGTGCCCATGAGCATGGATGCAGCCTTATCATCTCTTTGGATTGCGGCATCAAGGCTGTTGAAAAAGTTAAGTATGCCTCTTCCACCTATGGAATAGATATGATTATCTGTGACCATCACCTTGCAGATGAGCAGTTGCCCCCTGCGGTTGCCGTACTTGATCCGAAGCGGGACGATTGCCACTATCCGTTTGATGATTTGTCGGGTTGTGGTGTAGGTTTCAAGCTTGTTCAGGCTTACGCCCAAAAATACAATATTCCGTTTGAGGAAATTGCTCCGCTTTTAGATCTTTTAGTTGTCAGTATTGCTTCCGATCTGGTCTCCGTGACCGGAGAAAACAGGGTACTGGCCTATTTCGGCTTAAAACAGTTGAATGAAAATCCCCGTAAGGGACTTCAGTCGGTCATTAAGCTTTCAGGACTGGAAAAGCATATAATATCGATAGACGAGATAGTATTCAAGATAGGCCCTCGAATTAATGCGGCAGGTAGAATGGAGTCTGGAAGAACGGCTGTGGATTTGCTGATTTCAAGAGATGATGACGATGCGCGAGAGATTGGTACGGCTATTAATATCCACAATGATGACCGTAAAAGGATAGATCGTGAGATTACCAAAGAGGCCTTGGAGATGGTGCGGAAGTTGCCCGGGTTTGAAGATAAAAAGTCAACGATTGTATATAATCCGAGTTGGAATAAAGGTGTGGTTGGAATTGTTGCATCACGTCTTGTGGAGGTTTATTACAGACCTACCATCGTGTTGACTCATTCCAACGATTTTATTACAGGTTCTGCACGTTCGATTCAGGGATTTGACCTGTATGATGCGATTGAGTCATGCTCCGATCTGCTGGAAAATTTCGGCGGGCACATGTATGCGGCCGGTCTTACCCTTAAAGAGGAGAATCTCAAGCCTTTCTGCGAGCGTTTTGAGAAGTATGTAGCCTCAAAGATTACTGACGACTTGCTTGTCCCTATTATCAATATCGATTCATATTTGGATTTCAATCAGATCACTCCCAAGTTTTTCAGGCTTCTAAAGCAGTTCCAGCCATTCGGACCGGGCAATCTGTCACCTGTTTTTATTACTGAAAATGTATATGACAACGGTAATGGCCGTATGGTGGGATCGGATGCAGGGCATTTGAAACTTGAATTGATACAGGAGGATGCCCCGAACAGGCACATTTCGGCGATCGCCTTCAATCGTGCCGAACATTTCGACCATCTTCATGCCGGCAATCCTGTCGATATATGCTACTCTATTGCAGAAAATTACTACAGAGGTATTGCCAATATACAGTTGAGAGTTAGGGATATAAAGAATAGGGAAGACCTTTTTTAGGCTTTTAGCACAGCCTCGATTTCCTTTGCAACATCCTCCACACTTTTTTCATCCGTCACATCTATTATTCTGTCTGCACAACTTTTATATATCGGTACTCTTTCGTTAAAAAGAGCCAATATCTCTTCCATGCTTTTACCGCTGATAAGCGGTCTATCTGTGCTGTCATTTATCCCGTTGAGTATCAGGTTGGTTGATGTGTTAATCCAAACGGTAAGAGCCTTCTCCTTCAGCAAAGTTCTGTTTTCCGGAGCAAGAACAGTCCCTCCCCCGAGTGAAAGTATCGTATTTTCTGCGGTAAGCAGGGCCTTCTCAAGCATAGAAGTTTCCACCTGCCGGAAATAGGCCTCTCCGCGCTGCGCGAAAATGGCGGAAACAGGACCATATTCGGATGAAATGAGTTCATCCAAATCAATAAAGCGCCACTCCATCAGGGTGGCAGCCCTCTTGCCGAAAGTGCTTTTGCCGCACTTCATAAAGCCTGAAAGTGCGATAATCATATTAGAAGAGGGTAGGTTCGCTGTCCGGCTCTTCGTCAATCTTAACTGTCTCTATGTCGGCTTGTTTAACTTCAATGTCTTGAGTAGTCGGCTCTTCCTGAACATCTTCCTGAACTTCATCCTGATTAACTTCTTCTTCAGATAAAGGTTCTTCTTTCTCGAGAGGCTCTACAAAGGCGATGGTATCAATCTCAAGGGTAGAAATTCGCTTTCCTTTGGCTTTAAAGCTCTTTGTACCGATAAATGCGTCAACGTCAATCATATCCGGAGCGTGTTTAGCGCTCTTACCTTTGTATGTTATTTTCAACTGCGGATATTTGTCATCCGAAATGGCTATCAGTTTTGATCCTGACATCTCCGAGATAAAGTTCTGAATATTATTGTCACTTGCCTCAAAGCAAAATCTCTTGATGTAGAAGTTGGAAGATGGACGATCGAAATACACTGCCGAGAAGACCTTGTCCGTATCAAGCTTCTCAACTCGCTCCAATTCACCCTGATACCTGTTGCTCAAGTCAAAATCGGTGGTGTAGAATGTGCCGTTCATGCAGATTGCCAAAATATGTTCTCCGGCCACGAAATCTCCGAGGAATTGGCCTCTGGATGCATCATTCAGTCTGTTAATATCCGTGTCAAACCAGATATCTTTGCCGCCGATAGTGGAGACACCTTTGGATTTGAGTAAAATCTGTTTGATCACATTGCTCTTGGTCACGATATTACCGCGAGAAGAGCGTCCTTTGACAGACAGCTCCGAGAAGTCGAAGTCATCAACAAGCTTCTTGATTTTAGGCTTAGGCCTGTAATGAATCTTCAATGTTTCGGCTTCGCCGTTAGGATTGGCTGAGAACCATACGACGGTAGAGGCCTCTTTACCCTGAGTCAGATCGTACATCTTGTCTCTGGTAATACCTGTAATCGAAAATCTCTTGGCAAAGTAAATGCCGTTTTTGCCGTCTCGATAGATGACATTGTATATGGTACGCTCGTCCTTCCTGTTGAAGATTCCTACATGTATTATATCCTTGTCAATAAAAGCTTTATCCTTTACTTTAGTAACGATGTACTTACCGCTCTTCATGAAGACAATTACCTCTGCAATATCCGAGCAGTCGCATATGTATTGGGCATTGTCCACTTTCTTGGGATCAATACCAATAAAGCCTTCGGCCATATTTGCGTAAAGCTTGGCATTGGAGACTACAACCTTCTCAGCATGAATAGTCTCGAAAGTGGAGATCTCTGCCTTGCGCGGGTAAGAACTTCCATATTTTTTCTTAAGCTGCTGGAAATGCCTGATAGTAAAATCGGTAAGATGTGCAAGATTATTCTTTACCTCTTCAATGTTGACATCAATTGCGGCAATTTTTTCCTCTGCAGCCTTGATATCGAACTTGGATATTTTGCGTACAGGCTTTTCAACCAACTTAGCTATCTCTTCAGAGGTGATCTCCCTTCTGAGCAATTTCTGATATGTACGCATCTTCTGCTCTACATCCTGCATCTGATCTTCCCAGGTGGCTGCTTCATTTTCGAGGACTCGATAGACTTTCTTTTCAAAAAATATCTTCTCAAGAGAAGAGTAATGCCAATCATTTTCGAGTTCATCGAGGATAATGCTTAACTCTTTTTCAAAAAGGTCTTTGGTATGGAAAGCGTTGTATTTCAGTATCTCACTGACTCCCAAAAAGTGAGGTTTGCGGTCCAGTATTACGCAGGCATTAGGGGAGACGGCGACTTCGCAGTTTGTGAAAGCATACAGTGCGTCGATTGTTTTATCGGGAGAGATGTCATTGTGCAGATGCACCAAAATCTCAACGCTCTCTGCCGACATATCGTCAATCTTGCGTACTTTGATTTTCCCTTTATCATTGGCACTTAAGATTGAATCAATCAGCCTTTCTGTAGTTTGTCCAAATGGTATCTCCTTGATACATAGTGTCTTTTTGTCAAGTTTTACAATTTTGGCTCTGATTTTAATCTTTCCTCCCCGAAGTCCGTCATTGTATCTTGAACAGTCTATAAGGCCTCCTGTCGGAAAATCGGGGTATAGCTCGAAAGGCTTGTTACGCAATGCTGCAATGCAGCCATCTATCAGCTCGTTAAAGTTGTGCGGAAGAATCTTTACGGCCATGCCTACTGCAATACCCTCCGTCCCCTGTGCAAGCAGGAGTGGAAACTTCATGGGAAGGCACACAGGCTCCATATTGGTACCGTCGTAAGATGGGGCCCAATCTGTAATCTTTGAATTAAAAGCTACGTCAAGCGCAAATTTGCTCAATTTTGCTTCGATATATCTGGATGCTGCCGCGGGGTCGCCCGTAAAGATGTTACCCCAGTTACCCTGGCATGAGATTAAGTAATCTTTTTGCCCGAGTTGAACGAGGGCATCCTTGATGGATGCATCTCCGTGAGGGTGGTACTTCATTGTATCACCGACAATACCGGCTACTTTGTGGAAGCGGCCGTCATCCACCTTTTTCATTGCATGGAGGATACGGCGCTGCACCGGCTTCAATCCGTCTTCAATGTGCGGTACTGCTCTGTCAAGAATTACATAAGAAGCGTAGTCAAGATACCAATCACGATACATGCCCGCGAGCTTGTACTTGTTGTCACCTTCGGCTACTATTTTGTTGTATTTTTTGAGGCTGTCTTCGTTGATATTTTCCTCTTCTGTTACTTCTTGCTCGTCATCTTGAATTTCGTCTTCCGTGCTGTCAATCTCGTTGTCTAAAACTTCATCGTCAAAGTCGTCAGTAATCATTTGTTAGGGGTTAATCGTTTGTTAATCAAGTATATATCCGAACTTTTTTAACTTTCTTCTGTCATCTCTCCAGTCCGGTTCAACTTTTACAAATATCTGCAAAAATACTTTTTTTTCAAAAAAAGATTCCATTTCAATTCTGGCCTGAGTCCCTACTTTCTTGAGAGATAGTCCTTTATTGCCAATGATAATTCCTTTCTGAGAATCTCTCATTACATTGATTACCGCACTGATATCATATCGTTCGGCATTTTCCTTAAATTCTTCGATTACAACTTCACAGCAATAAGGAATTTCTTTCGCGTAGTTGATAAGAATCTTTTCACGGATTATCTCGGATGCGAAAAATCGCATGCTTTTATCTGTGAAAGTCTCTTTGTCGTACCATGGAGGACTTACAGGCAGCAGCTCTACAATGCGGTCAAAAATATTATCCAAATTAAACTTTTCCAAAGCGGAAACAGGAAATATTTCCGCTTTTGGAACAAGTTCACTCCATGACTGAATTAACTTTTGAACAGTTTCCTGATTGCTGATATCAATCTTGTTGACGGCAATGATTACGGGGCAGGTTACCTGATTGAGCTTTTCGATGTAGGCTCTGTTTTTATCCCTCTTTTCTACCACATCGGTAACGTAAAGGATAATATCGGCATCACCGATGGCTACATCTACAAAGTTCATCATACTCTCCTGCAATTTGTAGCTCGGCTTCAATATACCGGGGGTATCGGAGTAGACTATCTGATAATCTTCTCCGTTTACAATTCCCATAATGCGGTGACGGGTGGTCTGGGCTTTTGCAGTCACTGCAGAAAGCCTTTCACCGACGAGCGCATTCATAATAGTAGATTTGCCTACGTTAGGATTGCCGATGATATTGACAAATCCGGATCTGTGCTGAGTCTGTTTTGTCATTATTTATTCAAAATTACCCATCTTGAGAAGCGCTACCTCATGATCGGTCAGAAAACGCCACGCTCCGCGGCGAAGGTTTTTCTTGGTCAATCCTGCAAAATATACGCGGTCAAGTTTTTTAATATCGTATCCGAGTGATTCAAATATTCTACGAACAATGCGGTTGCGGCCTGAGTGAATCTCAATACCTACCTGAGACATATCTTCATCAACGTACGAGAGAGTATCTGCGTGGATCTCCCCATCTTCGAGGACGATACCCTTGAGTATGGCGTCGAAGTCATTTTTTGTAAGATTTTTGTCAAGGAATACATGATAGATCTTTTTCACTCCAAATGATGGATGAACCAGCTTTTCTGCCAAGTCACCGTCATTTGTAAAGAGTAGGACACCTGTTGTGGCTTTGTCCAGTCTCCCTACCGGAAAAACCCTTTCAGGGCACATTTCCGGAGAGATCAAGTCAGTTACTATATCTTCTGCATGCGGATCACTAAGTGTTGTGACGTAGTCTTTTGGCTTGTTCATCAACAAATAGACTTTCTTTTCACCTTTCAGCCGCTCTCCGTTGAAACGAATATCGTCGTTAACGTTTACTTTCGTGCCGAGTTCGGTAACGATAACTCCATTGACGGTTACAAGCCCCGTCTGGATGTATTCGTCAGCTTCTCTTCGAGAGCAAATTCCGGAATTGGAGATAAATTTGTTAAGGCGTACTATGTTGCTGATAGTCTTCTCAGATCCCGGTGTGCTCTTTTTCTCAGAATAATCTCTGTCAGAGTAGCTTCTGCGTGGTCTTTCGCTGTCACCGTCAGAGCCTCTTGAGTAGCTTCTGCGTGGTCTTTCACTGTCACCGTCATTGCCTCTTGAGTAGCTTCTGCGTGGTCTTTCATTGTCACCGTCATTGCCTCTTGAGTAGCTTCTGCGTGGTCTTTCACTGTCACCGTCATTGCCTCTTGAGTAGCTTCTGCGTGGTCTTTCACTGTCACCGTCAGAGCCTCTTGAGTAGCTTCTGCGTGGTCTTTCACTGTCACCGTCAGAGCCTCTTGAGTAGCTTCTGCGTGGTCTTTCGCTGTCACCGTCAGATCCTCTTGAGTAGCTTCTGCGTGGTCTTTCACTGCCACCGTCATTGCCTCTTGAGTAGCTTCTGCGTGGTCTTTCGCTGTCACCGTCAGATCCTCTTGAGTAGCTTCTGCGTGGTCTTTCACTGCCACCGTCATTGCCTCTTGAATAGCTTCTGCGTGGTCTTTCACTGCCACTGTCATTGCCTCTTGAGTAGCTTCTGCGTGGTCTTTCGCTGTCACTGTCATTGCCTCTTGAGTAGCTTCTGCGTGGTCTTTCACTGTCGCCGTCAGAGCCTCTTGAATAGCTTCTGCGCGGTCTTTCACTGTCGCCCTCTCTGTCGGAGCGATAACTTTTTGCCCTCACGGGTTTGCCGTCCCTTTTACCTCTCACAGGGGGACGACGTTCAAATTTCTTTTCCATTAATAATTAAAGTGTTACGAATATCTTTGATAATATTCGGCGGCAAAGGTAGTCCAATCAAATTTATTTTCCTATTTTTGAAGAACTATTTATTAAGGAATGAGGATGAAAGATTTTAAAGTAGTATCTCCCTTATTTAGAGAGAATTTTAGGGTTGCGGTAAGTTCAATAATGAGCAACCGCCTGCGGTCGATTCTGACCATTATGATCATTGCCATAGGAGTGACTTCTCTTGTGGGTATCCAGACAGCAATTAATGTGCTTGTCAACAAAGTTACGGAGGGATTCGGACAAATGGGTGCAAACTCATTTACTATTTCTTCAAATTATTCATTTACACAGACTTCAGAGCATCAAAGGCAGATTAACAGGCGTCAACTTTCATACGATCAGGTACGCCGATTTGTCGGAGAATATGATAAATCTGCAGTTAAAAGCATAAGTGCAACTGCATTATCTTTTGTTGAGATTAAGTCTTCAAGTGATAAGACTAATCCCACTTCGGTCGTAATTGCCTCCGATGAGAATTATCTCTGTTTGCAATCGGCCGGCTTGGAGCTGGGACGCAATTTTAGTGAAGAGGATATGGCAACCGGAGCATTTGTCTGTCTGATAGGTTATAATATTAGAAAAACTCTTTTTAAGGAGAGTGATCCCATTAATAAGGAGGTTACGGTCGGTGCTGTAAAATACAGGGTAATTGGAGCGATTAAAGAGCAGGGAAGCACTTTTGGAGTAGGCGTTGATGATATGGTTGTGCTCCCGATCACCAACGCACGTTCTATCTTTTTATCGGATGATACTTTCTACAGTATCGGTGTTTTTCCAAAGGAAACGGATGATTATCAGTCAGCTATAGACAGGGCAACAACTCTTTTCAGATCTATCAGGAGACTGTCGCCTGCAGACAAAAGTGATTTTCGCGTTAGCAGAAGCGATGCTATTCAGAAGGAGAGAGATGAACTGCAATCCCAGCTTTCTACGGCCGCTTTGGTTATAGGGTTGATTACACTGCTCGGAGCTGCAGTGGGCCTGATGAATATAATGCTCGTTTCAGTTAAGGAGAGAACCCGTGAAATAGGTACCCGCAAGACGATGGGGGCAACGGCTAAAACTATTGAATATCAATTTTTTATGGAGGCCGTTATAATCGGGCAAATTGGAGGTATTCTTGGTTCTGTCATGGGGATAATTATTGGAAATATTACTGCGATTGTGATGGACGGCAACTTTTCCGTTCCATGGAAATGGTTGCTTATCTCGGTGCTTGTGTGCTTTGCGGTAAGTATTGTTTCGGGTTACATTCCGGCAAAGAGGGCTGCTGCACTCAATCCTATTGATGCTCTTCGCTATGAATAGCTTTATTTTAGAGTGAAGATGTATGTGATAGTTCCTTCTTGAGAGAGCGGAGCACTTTGGCTGACATTGAATACGGATTTCAGTGCGGCTGCTTTTGCGGCTTCCCATAGAGTTTTGTCTGTCACAGTAGTTCCCTGATAGCCTGGGATGGCTGTTGTGACTTTCCCGTCTCGATTTACCGTGATTCTTACGACTACTCGTCCGGACTTCTGAACTGCGTATCCCGGAAGAGGCAGAGAACCCATCACGGATCGTCCGGCTACTTTTGCGGAAGGCTGACCATCCGTATCTCCCGTGGCGGTATTACCATTGGAGTGCCCCGCAGCGAGAGCATCGGTTATCCTGTCTGAAGTTTGAGCAGCCAGGGTGTCTTTCTTTTTGCCGTTGTCGGCTGCAGGAAATAGAGCACGTTTGTTAATCTCCTTTTCGCGAGGCGGTTCCGGTACCTCTATGTCTCCATCGCGGCCCACTGTGGCCTCCTGTGTCTCATTAAGTTTGTTGCCGAGATGTTGAGACTCTGCGTGCTGTACTAATTTTATTTCTTCATCGGGATTCGGTACGGGGGCCTTCGGTTCGATGCCGGCGGCCATCTCGATTGGCTTTGGTTCTTCAGCCTCCGGCTCAAATTCTATTAGGATGGACTGCTCTTCAGGTGGAGGAAAGTTGTATTTCAGCCCGGAGCCGAAGCAAACCAACAACATGGCGATATGAAATATCACCGTGGCAGTGATTCCTGCCAACTTTGCGTTGCTGTTGGAGCCGTTGTTCATTTTCTTTCTCCGTATTATTCAGGCGTTGTCGCCATTATCACTTTGTAATGGTTGCGCTTTGCAATATTCATTAGTGCAACAACTTCTTTGACGGGTACGGTTTCGTCTGCATAGATTGAAAAAGTAGGATCGTCTTCATTTTCGAGAAGCGGTTTGAGTTCGCCTTCAATCTGATCAAATCGTACGGGCTTTGAATTGCCGTTGATATGAAAGGAGACAGTCCCTTTTTCGGGGTAGTGCTTGATAGATACTGTTACCGTAGCTTTTGCGGATACCTGACCTGTGCTCTTAGGCAGTAGAAGTTTAAGGGCATTAGGGTTAATAAGTGTTGATGTTACCAGAAAAAATATCAGCAAAAGAAATACAATGTCAGTCATTGATGACATTGAAAAGGATGGATCAACCTTTGTTTTTCGCTTGATGGACATGTTTTACTCCTCTGTTTTTTTATAAGGTTGAGCTTGGATTGTATCCATAAATTCGATGGTACTATTTTCCATCTTGAAAACAACGTCAGATACCCTGGACGTCAAATAATTGTATCCAAAATAGGCCAAAATGCCTACAATAAGACCTCCGACTGTAGTAACCATAGCGGTGTAAATACCTCCTGAAAGCAATGTTATATCAATATTGTTGCCTGCCTGAGACATATTGAAAAATGCCTGAACCATTCCCATTACCGTGCCGAGAAAGCCGATCATTGGTGCTCCTCCGGCAATGGTTGCCAGGAAAGGAAGCCCCTTTTCAAGCTTGGCAACCTCTATGTTTCCCACATTCTCTACTGCTGTCTGGATATCCGTAAGAGGACGTCCGCTGCGTTCAATACCTTTTTCAATCATACGCGCAATAGGAGTGTCGCTTTTTTTGCAGAGAGAGATAGCAGATTTGGTCTTTCCGTCAAAAATATAATCGTTAATATCTTTCATAAAGTTCTTATCGATCTTGCCGGCACGTCTGATAGCCCACCAACGTTCTCCGAAGATATATATTGCGATTACTGACAAAATGGCAAGAACAATCATCAGCCAGCCTCCTTTGGCAGCCATGTCTAACAGTGAAAATGAAAGTTCTTCCTGCAGCGGTTCAACAGTCGCTGCAACGGTTTCGGAACTTGTTTGAAGAAATGTAAGTAGCATATTTTAAATTTTTAAGTTATTACAAACTAATAAGTGGATACGGGTATTGTATCTGTGTTAAAAAAAGAGCTTCTCCCCATACGGATTGTCCGGCTTTGCATCGATCTTTTTCTTCGAGCAGAGAAGCAATTTCGGATGGCTTCATTTTGCCCCTTCCGACTTCCAAAAGTGTGCCAACCATAGCTCTGACCATGTTTCTCAAAAATCTGTTGGCTGAGACTGTGTAAACGAAGTGGGATTCATCACTTTGAGTCCAACAGGCCTCTGTTACCGTACAGATTGAAGTCTTGTTGCCTCCTCTTAACTTTTCAAAACTGGAGAAGTCTTTTGTCCCGATGAGGCTCTCTGCCGCAAGGTTCATAGCCGCAATATTTAGAGGGAATTTATAATAATAGGAGAATCTTGCGAAAGGGTCCTTTACATTGTGCAAATAGTACTTGTACGTCCTGCTTACGGCATCAAATCTTGCATGGGCATCATCAGATACGCTAAAAAAATGTTTTACATGTATGTCACGAGGTAAAATGGCATTTATTTTGTAAATCAACTCGCGAGGATTTTTTGAATTACTGTCTGAGAGATCGAAGTGAGCGATATAGTCCGTGGCATTGACTCCGGCATCCGTTCTGCCTGCACCGGTGACGCTTATTTGTTCACCAAAAGCAATAGAGAGGGCTTTTTCCAGTTCCGACTGCACTGAGTCGGCATTTTTTTGAATCTGCCACCCGCTGTATCTCCCTCCATCAAAAGAAAGTGAAACAAATAGTCTCATTGAGATATTTTGATTAATTTTACAAGTTTTAATTGACAAAAATACAAAATCATTTTTAAAATACATTATGGATAGTGTAAACATTAAAGAACTTAACGATCGCATAGAGAAAGAGAGTGCGTTTGTTGACATCGTAACGATGGAGATGAATAAAGTGATTGTTGGTCAGAAACAGTTGGTTGAAAATCTGCTTATCGGATTGTTGGCTGACGGCCATATCTTGCTTGAAGGCGTCCCAGGTTTGGCGAAAACTTTGGCTATCAATACTTTGGCCTCGATAATGGATGCCAAGTTCAGCAGAATTCAGTTTACTCCGGATTTGCTGCCGGCAGATGTGATCGGTACCTTGATTTACAGTCAGAAAAGTGAGCAATTCCAGATAAAGAAGGGCCCCGTCTTCGCCAATTTCGTATTGGCGGATGAAATTAACCGTGCTCCGGCTAAAGTGCAGTCAGCTTTGCTTGAGGCCATGCAGGAGAGACAGGTTACTATCGGAGATGAAAGTTTTCCATTGCCTAAGCCATTCCTTGTAATGGCAACTCAGAACCCTATTGAACAGGAGGGTACGTATCCACTTCCGGAGGCTCAGGTTGACCGTTTTATGCTTAAGGTGGTTGTGACTTACCCAAAGAAGGAAGAGGAGAAGCAGATTGTCAGAATGAACAATAGCGGAGAGTTTCCAAAGCCTTCTACCGTGCTTAAGCCTGAAGATATAGTGAGAGCACGCCAGGTGGTTCGTGATGTCTATATGGATGAGAAGATTGAGAAGTACATTGTGGATATTGTCTTTGCTACACGTAATCCTGAAGAGTATGGCCTTGAAAAGCTCAAGAACATGATCTCATTCGGTGGTTCACCTCGTGCAAGTATTTCTCTCTCAATGGCCTCAAAAGCATACGCATTTATTCGCCGCAGGGGCTATGTTATACCTGAAGATGTGAGGGCGGTATGTTATGAAGTTCTCAGACACAGAATAGGTCTGACCTACGAGGCTGAAGCCGAAAATATCACATCTGAAAATATTATTGCAGATATTCTTAATACTGTTGAGGTTCCGTAGTAGTTGATTATGGATAACGATTTACTGAAAAAAGTAAGAAAGATTGAGATAAAGACTAAGGCTTTGTCCCATCAGATATTCGCAGGAGAGTACCACTCTGCGTTTAAAGGTCGTGGTATGGTGTTTAGTGAAGTGCGTGAATATCAGTATGGTGATGACGTCCGCAGTATGGACTGGAATGTGACCGCAAGACTCCGTTCTCCCTATATTAAGGTGTTTGAAGAGGAGAGGGAATTGACAGTCGTGCTGCTGATAGATGTCAGCGGATCTCGATATTTTGGCACAACAGATAAACTGAAGAAAGATCTAATGGCCGAGATTGCGGCAGTGCTGTCATTTTCGGCTTCAATTAACAACGATAAAGTGGGTGCATTGTTTTTCAGCAGTAAAGTTGAGAAGTTTATTCCCCCTAAAAAGGGGCGCAGCCACTTGTTGAGGATTATCAGGGAGCTTGTGGAATTTCAGCCTGAAGATAACGGGACGGACATCGGGGAGGCTTTGCATTTCCTTACAAATGCAATCAAAAAGAGATGTACCGCATTTTTGTTGTCGGATATGATGGATACTGATGCCAACAATCATCCTCGCTATGAAGATGCCCTGAAAATTGCTGTAAATAAGCATGATATCTCTGTCATAAACATTTATGACCCGAAGGAGAGGGAGATTCCCAATGTGGGAATGATCCGTATTCGAGATGCGGAAACCGGCCGTCAGGCCTGGGTCGATACATCCAATGCCGCTGTCAGAAATGGTTTTGCCAAATGGAACAGAGATATTTACGATGATACCATTCACTTGCTGAGACGCTACAAAATAGATACGGTAAGTATTTGTACCGATCAGGATTATGTCAAGGAATTGATATCATTCTTTAAAAATAGAGCTTAATGTGTATGAAAAGAAGATTATTTGTATTAGCATTAATTCTCATTGCGACACTTTCATTTGCTCAGGACGAAGTGCCTGAGGGACGAATTCCGTCGAAACTCAGCAAGGATACCATTTTGATCGGAGATCGGGTGGAATGGATTATGAATCTCAGTATAAAGGAGGGGGAGGAGTGTTACTTCGAGCAGCCGGATGATCCGGTAGCCGGAGGAGTTGAGACGGTTCAAAAACTTGTAATGGATACTCTCTCAAAGAGCAAGGGAAATATCAATATTGAGGGGAAGATGATTCTGACCTGCTTTGACAGCGGCAGCTATTTTCTACCTCCGGTGATTGCCCTTGTAGGGAAGCAGAATGGTGCCGTGGATACCCTTTTCTTTGACGGACCTGTCCTTGAAGTTACCACAATTCCTATTGATACGGCTACTTTCAAGCCTTACGATATTAAGGGACAGATTAAGTATCCTCTTACGTTTAAAGAAATACTGCCATGGCTGGGAATAATCATCCTTGTTGCGGCTCTGATTTACGGAATCGTAAGATTTGTCAAGTATAGAAAGGAGAATAAGACATTCTTTGGGAAGCCGATTGTAAAAGATCCGCCTCACATTGTAGCTCTGCGCTCACTTGAGAAGATTCGTGGACAGAAGTTGTGGCAAAACAACAAACAGAAGCAGTTTTATACCGGAGTGACTGATACTTTGAGGCAGTATATTGCTTCGAGATATGATATCTCTGCGATGGAGCAGACTTCGGCTGAGATGTTTGACTCTCTGAGGGACAAGAAGATAGATGCCAAGCTATATGGAGAGTTAAAGGATCTGTTTACTACTGCCGACTTCGTCAAATTTGCCAAACACAATGCCTCTACGGAGGAGAATGAAAATGCTATTCCTACGGCAGTCAGGTTTGTGAATACCACATTCATGCAGGATTTGGAGGATAGTAAGAAAGAGGAGGAATAACCATGTTTTTTGAATATCCGTATTTGCTCTATTTAGAGTTTATCCTTATACCTCTGATAGCCCTCTATGTTTGGAGGGAAATCAAAGGCTCTGCACCTTCCATGGTGGTTTCAAATGCTACTCCGTGGACGGTAAAAGGAGGTACTCTCAAGCAGTATGCAAGGCATATACCTTTTATCCTTAGAATAATAGCCATAGCGGCAATAATTGTCGCCATTGCCCGTCCGCGTTCTTCCGAAAACTTTGAACGGGTTGATACGGAGGGTATAGATATCGTCCTGACAATGGACGTCTCCACCTCAATGCTTGCCAGAGATTTTAAGCCTGACCGTATCGGCGCGGCAAAGGACATTGCCATAGAATTTGTGGCCTCACGCCCTTCCGACCGTATAGGTATAGTCGTTTTTGCCGGCGAGAGCTTTACACAAAGTCCTCTGACTACAGACCGAGTTACCTTGATCAATCTGATGAAAGAGGTGCAGACAGGTCTGATAGACGACGGCACCGCGATAGGTAACGGGCTTGCTACCTCTGTGGCCAGACTGAAAGATTCTCCGGCCAAGAGTAAAGTAGTGATACTTCTTACCGATGGTGTGAATAACTGTGGCGAGGTATCCCCTTTGATGGCTGCCGAAATAGCCAAGACGTATGGTGTAAGGGTCTATACAATAGGTGTAGGTGCCATGGGAACAGCTCCTTATCCGGTGATGACACCGTGGGGAGTTGAGCTTCAGCAGATGCAGGTCGAGATAGATGAGCCTCTGCTTCAAGAGATTGCCGCGCAAACCGGAGGTAAATATTTTAGGGCAACCAACAACACCAAATTGATGGAGATATATGGGGAGATCAATGAGATGGAGAAGACTAAAACTACAGTTGACAGCTTCCCTGTATATTCCGAATTGTTTATGAGATATGCACTCATCGCACTTGTTGCGCTGATGCTTGAATTGATATTCAGATTGTTTGTAATAAGGAGGATACCATAGTATGATACATTTAGCACAAGGAGAATACCTGTTATTACTGATAATTATTCCGTTCCTCTTCCTGTTTTATGCTTTATCGCTGAAAGTCAGGAAGAAACGTCTTGCCAAGCTGGGTGATCCGGAGTTGGTAGGCAAACTTATGCCGGACGTCTCTACGGGACGGGGATGGCTTAAATTGACATTTTTTGCGCTTGCCATATTGTTTTTTACAATTGGCTTGACACGTCCTCAATTGGGTGCGCGTCTTAAAGAGAGAGAGAGCAAGGGTATTGAAGTGATGGTGGCATTGGACGTATCCAATTCTATGCTGGCAGAAGACTATTCACCAAACCGTTTGGAAAGGGCAAAGTTGGCAATCTCCAGGCTTGTGGATAAACTGCAGGGGGACAGGATAGGATTGATCGTATTTGCAGGGCAGTCGTTTATACAACTGCCTATTACAGCTGATTATGTCTCCGCCAAAATATTCTTAAATACCATTACGACTGAATCCGTACCGATTCAGGGCACAGCTCTGGCGGATGCAATTACCACTGCCGCGCGAAGTTTCAGCACTCAGAGTGAGAAAAGCAGGGCCATCATCCTTATCACGGATGGTGAGGACCATGAAGGAAATGCTCTTGAAGCGGCTCATGCCGTTGCGGAAGAGGGAATAAGAATTTACTGTATCGGGGTAGGATCTCCTGCCGGAAAACCCATTCCGATTAACGGTGAACTTCTCAAAGATAAGGACGGAGAGATTGTTGTTACAAAGTTGGATGAATCCATCCTTAGAGAGATTGCCGGAGCAGGTAACGGCAAATATGTTCGTGCAGGAAATAGTGAATTCGGACTTAATCCGATTATTGAAAATATTCGAGAAATTGACAAAGAACAATTTCAATCTGTTGTCTTTGAAGACTTTGATGAGCAGTATATGTACTTTTTCGGGATAGCGCTGTTTTTCCTGATACTTGAGATGTTGATTGGAGAGCGCAAGACCGGTAAAAACTTGTTTAAAAATTAGAGTATGAGACCGAGTACAATTATATCATGTATGAGAAAGTTGGCAATATGTATGATTGCTTTTCTGACTTTTGCATCGCTCTGCAGCGGCCAAAGTGAACGTTCTCAGGTTAGAAGCGGCAATCGCAATTTTAAAAAAGAGAAGTATCAGGAGGCTGAGATCAAATACAAAAAAGCTCTTCTGGCGGACTCACTTTCCAATGCGGCTAATTACAATTTGGGTAATACCTATTATAAAATGGACAATTATACCGAAGCTGATAAGTGCTATGCTGCTGTGGCGGACTCTCTTGCAAAGATGAAAAATGGGGCTGATATGTATCACAATATGGGTAATTCTCTGCTTGCGCAGAAAAATTATAAAGATGCCATAGAAGCTTACAAGAACTCTTTGCGTCGAAATCCGTCTGACATGGAGACCAAATCCAATTTGGCTTATGCCCAAAAGATGTATAGGGATCAGCAGCAGAATCAGGATCAGAATCAGGATCAGAATCAGGATCAGAATCAGGATCAGAATCAGGATCAGAATCAGGATCAGAATCAGGATCAGAATCAGGATCAAAACCAGGACCAGAATCAGGATCAAAACCAGGACCAGAATCAAGATCAGAACAAAGATCAGAACCAGGACCAAAACAAAGATCAGAATCAGAATCAGGATCAGAACCAGGATCAGAACAAAGATCAGAACAAAGATCAGAACCAAGATCAGAATCAGAATCAAGATCAGAACAATCAGGATAATCAAAATGGGCAGGGCAATACACCTCCTCCAAAAATAACTCCGCAAGCTGCTCAACAGATGCTGCAAGCTATTCAGGATAAGGAAAAAGAGACCCAGGATAAGGTTAAAAAGGAAAAGGCTTTGATGATGAAGTCAAAGCAAAAAGAAAAGAATTGGTAGGAGTAAATACATATATGAGACGAATTACTACGACTTTATTATTGATGATGTGCGGCCTTGTTTGCTTCGCACAAAATTCCTTAACGGTTGAGGCTCCGAAGGTAGTGTCAATAGACGAAACTTTTAGAGTCATCTTTACTGCAGACGGAAAGTTGTCGGACTTCAATTGGACCTGCTCGCAGGACTTTACGATTGCGTGGGGGCCGCAGAAAGGGACAATGTCAAGCACGAGTATTGTTAACGGAAAAAGAACTTCTGTACACAGTGAGACCTATACATATTTGTTGCAGGCTAAAAAAGAGGGCACTTTTACCCTGCCTGGTGCTTCCGGAGTTATCGATAAAAAAGAGTATTCTTCTCGAGGTTTTACCATAGAAGTTGTCGCTTCCGGATCAGGCAATGCTCAAAACACTCAGCCGGCTGTTACAGATGACAGTCAGCCTGTCTCAGAGCCGAGTGCAACAGGAGTTTCTGCAAGCGATGTCTTCATGAAGTTATATTTGAATAAGACTAATGTTGTAAAAGGTGAGCCTATTATGGCGACCTTAAAGCTTTATACAAAAGTCGATATAGGCGGGTTTGAAAACATCAAATTCCCTATTTTTAACGGCTTTTGGAGCAAGGAGATCGATACTCCTCAGAATGTCGAGTTTGTCAGAGAAAATGTGGGAGGAGAGATATACAATTCAGCGGTCTTGAGGAAATATACGCTTATACCGCAGCAGAGTGGGCAAATCGTGATAGAGCCTGCTGAGATGGTCTGTTTACTAAGAGTACGTGGTGCAGCTTCTGCCGCTCCTCGCTCTGTGTTTGATGATTTTTTTGATAACTATCAAACTGTCAGAAAAAGAATTGAGACCCCGGAGATTAAGGTAAATGTAAGTAATTTGCCTGCCGGGGCACCTGCTTCATTTGGAGGCGGGGTTGGCTCGTTTACCATGAAATCTGCTTTCAGTAAGGATAGTCTCAACGCGCATGAGGCTGCTTCTCTGACGATTACTGTCTCAGGTAAGGGTAACATATCTATGTTGGAGGCTCCTAAAGTAAATTTTCCACCCGACTTTGAAGTATATGATATTAAGATGACAGAGAAGGTCTCTGCTGACGGGGTTTCCGGCAGTAAGACTTTCGAGTATCCGTTTATTCCTCGCAGTCATGGAGAGTTTGTCATTGAACCGGTTAATTACTCTTATTATGATAATGCACAGGGGAAATACAATACCATGACTACCGGAGAGTTGAAGATTGCAGTAGGGAAGGGCAGTGACGTGGATAACGGAGGGTAGTCATGTCCGGTATCAATAGGCAGACAGTCAAAAATTTGGCGGAAGATATTCGATATATAACAACCGGTGATCCCGGGCTGAAAAAGAAAGGTCTCTTTTTTGCAGGTTCGCTGCTATTCTATGGTATTATTGCTCTCATAGTCGTACTCTTCTTCGTGTTTTCTGCTCTGCTGAAGGCTGCTGCTGCGCGCCGTCATGACATTGTAGGCTCTAAGAATAGAAAAGCCAATAAGATGGCTCGTACAAGGCTTCGTTTAGCGGGAGATTATCTTAAACAAAATCTCGATAGTGCCTATTATGAGGAGCTGCATAAGGCTGTACTCGGTTATGTATCTGACAAACTGACCATTCCAGTAGCAGATTTGTCAAAAGACAAGATTAGTGAAGTGCTTGTCGAAAGGGGAGTTGATCAGGAGTTGATAGACGAATTGCTCTCTATTGTGGATGCATGTGAGTTTGCAAGATATGCTCCGGAAAGTGCACATGAGGCTATGGAAAGTCATTATAATCATGCTGTTAAAGTTATTTCAGAATTGGAGGGAAAAGTGAAAAACAACACAAAGGCGAAAAAGGGCGGCAAAGTTGCTATGGTGATTCTGCTTGCAGGATTGAGTATTTTTACCTCTTCCGCTCAGGTTTCCGGTCAGGAAGGTGTCGCTGGACTTTGGTCGCAGGCTAATTCGGCATACGGAGAGACACAGTACCAAAATGCTCTTAATTACTATCAAATGATTGAAGGAGAGGGTCTTGTGTCAGCAGATCTGTATTACAATATAGGTAATACATATTTCAAACTTGAGGATAACCCGCATGCAATACTTTATTATGAGAAGGCTCTAAAGATCGATCCTGCACATAAGGATGCGCTCAACAATTTGTCTATATGCAACAGTTTGATCCTTGATAAGATAGAGGTGGTACCTGAGTTTATTATCGTGACCTGGATCAGACAGGTAAAATATCTGTTCTCAGCAAACGTGTGGGCTTGGCTTACTGTGGCTCTTGTATTTGTTACCGCTTTGCTGCTGCTTCTGTTTAAGTTCGGCAGGTCAGGAAGAAAAGTATCATTTGTTTTTGCCTGCATTGTATTTTTCTTCGCAATATGTACTTTCGCCTTTTCCATAAGTGCCAAATCTGATGCTGTGAAGGTGGATGAGGCTATTGTGATTGCCCCGGTGGCTTCAATCAAGAGCTCCCCGGGCGATGCCGGCAAATCTATTTTCGTGCTGCACGAGGGAACAAAAGTTTCTATTCTTGATGACCTTGGAGAGTGGAGAAAAATTGAACTTTCGGATGGACGTCAGGGTTGGGTATTGGACAATTCGATAGAAGAGATTTAATGTGTATGCGTAAATATTTGCTTATTGCAGTTTTGGCGGTTATGAGTTACGGTGTCGCTTTAGCCCAGTCTGTTTATTATTTCAGTGTGAACCCTAAAGAGGTCTTTTCATATACAATTATCGATGATGATGGGGCTTTCTTTGGCAGGTTTGATGTTAATACGCACTCGTGCAGTGGAGATTTGCAAAAGGGTGAGGTTGTCATATACGAGCATTTTTACGACAAAAACAACAAGCCGATATTTAAAGAAAGTAATCAGTTTGTTATGGATGTTGCTCTAGTCAACGGGGAGGCTTTTGCCAATATAGGCTCTTTGTCCAGAGCTCTAAAGGTGCAGGATTATATGTCAAAGGGAGACATTATCAGTCTTCCTTCAACTTTGTTGGTCGGAGGAGCTGTTCCTGACGGGAAACTGAGTATCAAAATGGGGGCGATAAAGGGGACCATTACCGTTACTGACAGGAAAGTGATCGCTTATGAAAATATTTCCACGCAGGCAGGATCTTTTATGTGCTATAAGATTACTGAGAGGCAGATTTCAAAAACAGCCGGTCTCTCTTTTGAGCATAACCTCGTTACGTGGTATTGCAAAGGGATCGGATGTGTCAAACAAATCTGTTATGACAAAAAGGGAAAGTTGATCAATACAATAGAGTTAGTCTCAATTAAAGGACGCTCTTAATATTTTCGGCAATCTTATTGATTAATGTTTCGCGAGCTTCTCTGCTTGCCCATCCGATGTGCGGAGAAAGTTGAAGTTTACCCTTGTCGGCTATTTTGAAATACGGGTGTTCTGCTGAGTAAGGCTCCCTGGTGAATACGTCTATGGCTGCACCGGCTATAACATCATCATTAAGGGCTTTAATAAGATCCTCCTCATTGATAATCCCGCCTCGTCCCATATTCACAATGTAGCCTTCTTTCTTCATCCGGCTAAGTTGCTCATATTTGATAAGGTCTTTCGTCCTCTCGTTGAGCGGAGCGTGGATTGTGACAATATCACTGTCTCCGAGTAGTTTGTTGAGATCATAAGCGGGGTACTTGTCGCAGTGGGCGATGCCTGATGTAGGGTAGTAGGCTATCTGCATTCCAAATACGGAAGCTACTTCCGCAACTCTGCTGCCTATGTGTCCCATTCCTATGATTCCCAATCTTTTACCTCTAAGTTCGTAGAATGGTACAATTGCATTGGTAAAGCATCCGCTTAGCGCGTATTCTCCATTTTTTACATATTCATCAAAATAGTGTGCTTTCCCGACTAAGTTTAGTATGTGCATAAACGTTACCTGCACAACGCTTTCTGTTGAATAATCAATTACATTCTTGACAGGTATGCCTTTTTGCTTAGCGTAGTCCATGTCAACATTGTTGGTGCCGGTAGCTGCTACGCAGATGAGTTTGAGGTCCGGTGCGGAGTCGATCTCTTTAGGACCCAAATATACTTTGTTGGTGATAACCACATCGTAACCTTTGATACGCTCAATAACCAGGTCCGCTGTCGTAGATTCGTAACTTTTATATTCGCCAAGCGAGGAAATTGGACTCAGGGATACATCTGTCCCCAATGTGTTTGCGTCAAGAAAGACAATTTTTATCTGCTTCATTGTGATTTTCGGTATTTGTTTTGCAAAATTAGCAATTAAAACCCTAATTTTACGGATTAATTTAAATGGAGGAAATAAAAGTGTCTTTATCTTTACAAAAATTATTTACCGGAGCAGTATTATCTTTTTGTCTTATTTGTTGCCTGACTTCGTGTCATAAAGATCCTGATCCTGTTGAACAGACTCCTGTCAACCTCAGTGAGACTGAGACTGCCAATTGTTATATTGCTTCCGTTGCAGGACAGTTGTATGAGTTCAGAGCCGACGTCATGGGCAATGGCCTGATTCCTACTCCAAACCCTGATGAGCCTGATAATGTATCTCTTGATGTACCTTCCAATGCCGTTGCGGCTATTTTGTGGATGACACCTCATGACAGGCAAGTTATCTATGCCCCATATTACAATTCTGAGTACAAAACCATAAGTTTTTATACCTCCGCCTATTCGGGAAATGCCGTAATAGGTCTTTTTGTCGATACCAATAATAATGGTGTATGGGATTCTGACGTCAGCGAAAAAATTATTTGGAGTTGGCACATCTGGTGCGTTGATTATGATCCGTCGGTTGCCGGCAATTATGAAGTCTATTACCAATCACCATTGATTGGGACCAAGGTGATGAATCGCAATCTTGGCGCTTATCTTAATGTTCCTTCAGATCTTTTGGAAGAAAACATTATCGCATCTTTCGGATTGAAATATCAGTTTGGGAGAAAGGATCCGTTCCCTACCACAGGTGTATTACAGGGAAGTGGTACTTTAGGTGCTATCAATCTGCATAATAGGGGATTGACTTATCCGGATAATGTATGGAAAGAGACTTCTCAGCCAGCAGATGTTTCGCTTGATTATGCCACAAATCACCCAACAACGTTTATCTTCTCATATGAATTAGATGAAATTTGGCTTGCAGGTGATAATTCGTGTTCTCTGTGGGGGGTTCAGTCTGAAGGAGCCGGGATGAATCGTAAGACCATTTATGACCCGTGTCCTCCAGGATGGCGTGTTCCTGCCGAGAAAGTTTTTGCTCCACTTGCCACTGATGCAGGTTCGTCTTTGATAGTAGGAGTGGATAAAATGTCTTCGCAATATGGCGTTTATCTCAACTACGGTGGGGCTGACTATACTTTTCTTCCTGCTGACGGATTCGGATTGATCAACGAAAGCAAGTATACCATTGCAGGTGTCGGCCAAGAGGTGTCGCTCGGTACCGGTTCGGCATTTATTGTGGATGGAATGTTGTTCTCCAAGTATTTATCTATTGAGGCCGGAGGCACATATATTGCAAGTACTCCAATGATCGCAGCCACAAGCATTCGCTGTGTTGCCGATGAGTA
>JAQUYF010000082.1 GCA_028691975.1 Bacteroidales bacterium
TTACAAGAATGCGGGGAGCGATGCCGAACGAAGAATCGGTACTTCTGTTGATGGGAAAAACAGCGATGGATAAGAAAACATATCAGAGGCAAGTACCAAGAATTGATCTTGACAAAGTTCTCTTTCCTGATGAAGAAAAAGCAGTTCCAAGCTGGGAGCCGGCTCCCAGCTTGGAACATAACAAAAAATAATAGTATATTTGTAAATCTAATAAAGTCTATGGCTCAGCCCAGACACACAAAAAGAAACACTACCCTCTCTGTCGGCTTATTGTATACCCCTATCACTTCTCGTGTCTTGTCCTCCTTAACCGCCAGCATCACATAAAAAGCCTCTGTATCAACGCTCCTTTTTCTATGAATCTTGATGTGCACGCAATCAACAAAGAGTATCGGATAGTATGCCTCTAACGACCGCTCAAGCCATTCCCCTACATCCTTTCGCAAATACTCCAGCATCCTCGATATGCTCGCCTTGCTGTAATGCTCGCCATATATGTCATTAAAGACATCTCCCACCTGCTCCTGTGTCAGACCTTTTGAATATAATGTCCCGGATAGACGTTCTATCTCTTCTTCTTGGTTACGAAGTATTGCCAATATCTGCGGATGAAAGTTGCCATACCTGTCTCGTGGTATCCGAAAGGTAAGTTTTCGTCCTTGCCCATATGTGGAGCCAGGCCTGAAACCGTTCCCTTTATTCCCTGAGTCAGTCCCGCTTGTTAGATATTCTTGCCTTTCTGACATCATCATACTTTCAAGCATTATCTCCATCAAGTCTTGGAGACCATTTTCTCTCCGGGTGTGCTTGCATATCACCTCAGAAAGTTGTTCCTTTGTGAATTCCATGAGTCTACTGTTTTTATTTGATTTGTGTTTAACTTTTCAAATCTAATAAATTTCTAGTAGACTCTTTTTTTTTCCTAACTAAGACACACTTTTTGAAACAGTATCTTCAGGTTGCACACATAATCGGCTTCAGAGTGCATTCTGCGTATCAACTTGTCGGGACTGATCCTTGTCGACAGGTCTCAGGTGGGCGTGTGAGGCATATTTGCCGAAACGGCAGGATTCATGTTGTATGTCAAATCGGCTTCAGAGTGCATTCTGCGTATCAACTTGTCGGGACTGATCCTTGTCGACAGGTCTCAGGTGGGCGTGTGAGGCATATTTGCCGAAACGGCAGGATTCATGTTGTATGTCAAATCGGCTTCAGAGTGCATTCTGCGCATCAACTTGTCGGGGCTGATTCTTGCTGACAAGCAGCATATGAGTTCGTGCAGCCAATTTAAATAAAGAATGATGTTGTCTTAAAATGTTGTAATTTTAAATTTAATTAATATATTTGTAGACTTTTTACAAAACCTACGATTAAAATGGTAAAAGAAATACGTATAAGCAATATGTACTCTATCAAGGACGAAATAGTACTTGATATGACTGCGGGCAGTAGTAAGTCTAAGAATATGCGCCAACTTCAATCAAATTGTTTTGATGCTAATGGGGAGAGTGTGCTTAAATCAGTGGCCATATATGGAGCGAATGCCTCCGGTAAGAGTAATATAATAAAGGCAATTCGTTTTTGCTGTATGATGATACTCAATTCTCATAACCATACTCAGGACGCTGTTTTTAATTTTTTACCATTTAAATATGAAGGGTATCCTGCTAAGGAAAGTACTTTTTTTATACGTTTTGTGACTAAGGATATTGAATATGAGTACTCGTTCTCTATGACTACTTGTGAGATTGTATCTGAAGAGTTGTATTATTATCCGAGAGGAAGACGCGCTACTATATTTACACGTAATGAGAGGTTGTCGAAAGATAAGCATAAAATATATCATTTTACTTCTGTCATTAAGAGACCGATGGACGTGGCTGTCAATACCTCCAGGAAGACTTTGTTTGTTTCACGTGCCAGTCAGATGGATAGAGACGTGGCGAAAGATATTTATCTTTTTTTTAAAGAGTATGTATTGTTCAGTGGAAGTATAAGGATTGAGGATGTTGAGAAGTTGTTCTATTCATCTAAGTCCACTCTGTTGGAGGCATTGAGGATCGCTGATTGCGATATCACGGATATTAAACTGAAAAAAGAGAAGGTGAAAAATAAAAACATTAATGCCGATTTCATAAATAACACGGCCTCTATCAACGAAGATGAGCGTGATGTTTTGAAGTTTACTACATTTCACAGGAATAATGAAAATGTCTCTTTTGATCTTAATAAGGAGGAATCGAGCGGAACGGTATCATTGTTTTACAATATGCTATACATTATTGATATTGTGCGTAATGGTAAGTTGTTGCTGTGGGATGAGATAGAGCAAAGCCTTCATAGTAAAATAGTTGAGTATATTTTTAGTATTTTTAATAAGAGTAAATCTGCGCAATTGATATGTACGACACATAATACTAATCTACTTGATCTTGGTCGGTTGCGTAAGGATCAAATTTATTTTGTCAATAAGAAGGAAGATGGATCGAGTGATTTGTATTCATTGTATGACTATAAGGATTTTAGGGAGAATATGGATCTGGAGAAAGCGTATCTTCAGGGTAGATTTGATGCTATTCCTTATATTAACGATTCGCAAGCTAATATAAACAGGATCTTGTCAGATGAAGAAAATTAGGCAATCGAAAGGAAAAAGTATGCGATCGACTTACTTTGTTTTTTGCGAAGGCAAGTCGGAAGAAGCTTATGTAAGATACCTTCGGTCATGCTACCGTTTGCCCAACAAGGCCTGTCATCCATGTGACCCATTGAAAGATAGAGATTTTTTGATGTACGATCTGGATAGAGAAGATATCTTGCCACGCTTGAAGAAAATTAAGAAAGCTAAAATAATTGCCTCAAATCCCTGTTTTGAGTTATGGTATTTGCTTCATTGTATAAATCAGAAAGCCGAGATTAGGGCAGCACAGTGTAATGAAAAATTATTGAGGCATATTTCGTCTTATCAGAAGGGTTATTTTTGTGAGAAGATTAGAGAAAAGCTTGTTTCTAAGGCTTTTGAAGCAAGGAGAAGGGCTTCTCACTTGATGAAGTGGGAGAACCCTTCCACTGATATTTATATGTTTATTGATTTATTATAAAGTATAAAAAGGGGATAGAACTGTACGATAATAATATTGTAGCTATGATTATAGATACGCAACTTTTAGATAAGGTGGCTGCGGAGGCCCGCAGAAGTCCGCGGCTACGTATGAATTACAATTTACATGAGTCGTTAGATGCTAAGGCTCAGCGACTTCTAAATGCATTGGAGCCTGGGACGGTGCTGCCGATACATCGACACAACCATACTGCCGAGACCTATATTTTGCTGCGTGGCAGCATAAATGTCATCTTCTACAATGATGACGGGAGCCGGAAGGAGTGCTTCGCGTTGGATCCGCGCTGCGGAAAATATGGGGTACAAATCCCTAAAGGTCAGTGGCATACACTGGAGGTCAATGAGCCTTCGGTAATCTTTGAGGTGAAGGATGGCCCCTACACCCCACTGGAAGAGAAAGATATACTTTGCGGGTGAAATGGTTGCGATCTGGCAAGATATTTGCTGCAATATGGCTGGTGTTTTTATTATTTGGTTAATCAATATTTTAAAATCATGGAAACAAAATTTTACATTTGTCGCCACTGTGGAAATATCATTGCTTATGTCCATTCAAGTGGCGTTAGAGTTGTTTGTTGTGGGGAGGAGATGCAGGAACTGGTCCCTAATACTGTTGATGCCTCTCTCGAAAAACATGTCCCTGTCATTGTCAGGGATGGCAATAAAGTGACAGTCACTGTCGGTAGCGTTGAGCATCCGATGGTTAAAGAGCATTACATCGAGTGGATTTGCCTCGAAACTAAAAAGGGCAGGCAGCGTATTGCGTTGCAGCCGGGTAACAAGCCTATGGCTGAGTTCTTTATCTCGTCGGACGATGCTCCGGTAGCTGCGTTTGCTTATTGCAATCTGCACGGACTTTGGAAGAAATAGCTATTAGCCATTATTCAGTATGAATTATTTTGCAGCCCGGGCCTGATGGTTCGGGCTGCTCTGTGTCAATTGTGCTTGCATTTGTCAGTGAAGGAGAGTAACTTTGAGAGTTATAACTGTTAGCGATATAGAGGACGTTGCGTTGAGGCGGCTCGTTTCATAATCGTTAAATGTGAGATTAAATAATTTATTTACAATATATTATGAAATATTCAGAGGCTTTGACCCTGTGGGAGCAGGATTTGGCGTTGACAGGTTCCAGAGATAAGGAAGGCTTTGTGTATAAGGAGATTATTATTGTGCCAAGTGAGAAAAATCATCAGGCGATGTGCCTTAAGACGTTTGAGGAGTGTCATGATGCCGAGTATGCGATATTGCCATTTGTGGAACATGACGTGGAGGTTTGGGCAATTGATACTACAAAAGGGAAGATTGACGGTAAGTATACTCATGTGGTGTTGGGTCGCTAAAATGTGAGTCAGATCGGATGTTTGGAACCGTGGTGTGTGTTCTTGTTTCCGTAGGGGGTTTACTTTAAGGGGATGGGACTCCTGACTCCTAAAGGAAAGATGTGGTTTACTTTACGTAGTAAAAAAATTAGAATTAGAATTAGAATTAGAATTAGAATATGAAACGATTTATTACTGTGATGGTGCTTATCTGCACTATGTCTTCGGTATCAGTTTGGGCGCAGTTACGGCCTCGTTTTGAGGCAACTCTGAGCGGCTATGCCGGAAACGGAGATTCTCTCTCATTTTGGGCTTTAACCAACAGGCACGGTATCGTACCGGCATCTACCGGAGGTCTACTTACTGCCAACATCCACTCCGGGGGCTTGCAACCTATCGGAAAAGGGGCATTTGGATATGCATACGGGGCATCTTTTGCAGGTCAGCTGAGCACTCTTGACGGAGCAAAGGCGTTGGTAGATGAGCTATATGCAAGCATTGCATGGAAGCCTATCAGGCTCGATATTGGGATGCATTATCGTGGAAGTGGCGCTGGAGACGGACAAGAGATTGACTTCAATGGACTTGGTATTGCCGGTGGCAATGTCTCGTATTCAGGCAATGCGCGTAATCATCCCGGCTATCTGCTTACTGTCAATCCTGTTGCGGTACCTTTCACCAACAAGCACTTATGGCTTTTTGGATCCTTTGGAGACTATATGATGATAGATGATCGCTATGTCTCTCGGCCGCTGCTTCACAATCAGTCACTGTACTTGAGGGTAGATTTCGCACGCAGATTCGATTTTACGATAGGTCTTGACCATTGGGCTATTTGGAACGGTACCAATCCTGACGGTACGCGCAATCCTTACGGTTTTGTCAATTATTGCCGTATCCTTACCGGTGCCAGTGGGGGAGAAGATGCCAATCTTGGTGACCGGATCAATGTCTTGGGAGACCACAAGGGGAGAATGTTGATGAGGCTTACTTATCGTGCAGATGACTACCGAATCAGTCTTTCTCGAGATACTCCTTACGAGGATGGCTCGGGGATGGCAGGAGTGCAGAATTTCCCGGATGGAGTATGGTCACTGTATTTTGGTCGGAACGACCGCAATAAATGGGTAAGCGATGTGATATATGAGTTCATCTACACCAAGGATCAGTCAGGCGAATTCGATTCACGTCCGGCTACTGATGAGGAGAAGGCTAAGCAGGACCCTAACAGTCTGAGTTATGGTACAGTGTATATGGGTGGCGGTGATAATTACTACGCATCTCACGGCACCTACAGGAGCGGTTGGTTTGCCTACGGCAGAATGATAGGGTTGCCGTTGCTCTCTGTTCGCAATACTCGGATCATGGGGCATCACTTCGGTGTGCAAGGTATGATTGCGAAGCTGTTCCCTTACAGATTACTGTGTACTTATACAGAAAATTATGGCACTTACACATATCGTCAGGATCCGCCTCTTCGGCAAATATCTCTCGGTCTTGACGGCGAGATTCCTCTCATCCGTGGCCGGAAAACAGGACGCAGTGCTGTGCGCAGTGGCGGCGGTGACTCTGTGCGCAGTGGCGTGCGCGGTGCCGTATGCGGTGCTGAGCATGGTTTTGGTGGTGACCCTGGCGTGGCCTCCGGCGTGGTTTCCGGACATGATTCTGCAGACTACTTTGGCGTGGATGTCGGACGTGGCTCAACAGATGACTTTGAACTTAACTCTGGGAGTTGCTCTATGCAGAATTCCAATGTTTATTCTGTACGTGGCGATGATAGTAACTCCAGACGTAACTCAGGGCAGAACGGTCGGTCAACCTATAGCTATACATGTCCACTCTCAATCATCTACGGCATCTACTACGATCACGGTCAGTTACTTGGCAACACATTTACCGCGACAATCGGCCTTCGTGTGATATTGTAATTTTCGTTTGTTGCTATAGAATTCTTTCCTCCATTTGTGGTCTAGACAATGACTTTGCAGTGCTTTCACACCACTATTGGTGTGCTATTGCGTCAATAGAATTTTTTCCTCCATTTGTGGTCTAGACAATGACTTTGCAGTGCTTTCACACCACTATTGGTGTGCTATTGCGTCAATAGATTTTTTTTTCACCATGAGAGTTCTGGGCAATTACTTAGCAACACTTCCACCGCGACAATCGGCCTTTGTGTGATATTTGCGCGCGACGCGCGAGGGGTACCACCTGTAGCGCTCAAATAGGTACCGCCAGTAGCGGGCAAATAGGTACCGTCTATAGCGCGCAATAGGATACCGGTTCAGAGCCTGTAATTTTATAAAAA
>JAQUYF010000018.1 GCA_028691975.1 Bacteroidales bacterium
TGTGACAATAACGGTCGGGAGATATGGTATACTGAGGCTCTGATGCCCAAATAACCTTGATATCATCCATGCTGTTCTGATCCTCTCTCGGAAACGGCATCCAAGCCTTTACGGTCTCTCCCTCAGGCACCATGTCCGGCTGAACGGTCAAAGTGTATTTGATGGTCATCGTTACAGGCAGGACTAACGACTTTTTCTCTTTTCGACTCTCTGCTATCACATCTTTTATGTATCCGTCAAGGAGCAAACAGAGCTGATCCACCTCCTCCCCGTTGATTGAGTCATATACTGCCTTGGCATCCATGTCAATACGGAACAGGTTTCTTCCCGCGTTGCGGAAATATTTTTTCTGCCCGTCAATCACCATACCTTCAAGAGCATTTGTGGCTTCCCACGCCTGCACCTGCTCCTGAGTAAGCTCAGGATAGTACTGCTTGAGGTAATTTACGATGTAATTGCTGTCTCGAGAAAAGTCGATTGCAATTCTTTGAGCCTTCTCCTGCTCACTGATGTTGATGGTAGGGTCTGAAGACGAAAAATGTCCACATCCGCAAAGGGATATGGACAATAATATGAACAATATTTTACGCATTGCAAATATGTTTTGTTATTTCACTCTTTCACCATATGAACGGTCAGTTGTGTTAACTCTGATGTTGTCACCCTGATTAATAAAGAGAGGAACCATGATCTCGGCTCCGGTCTCAAGAGTTGCAGCCTTCAAAGCATTGGTAGAAGCAGTATCTCCCTTAACTGCAGGCTCTGTGTAAGTAACTTGAAGCTCCACGTAAGTAGGCAGCTCGCAGGTAAGGCATCTTTCTTCATCAGCTAAGAAGATCATCTCCACAGCCTGTCCCTCCTTCATCAAATCGGCATTGTCAACCATGTCTGTCAACAAGTGTATCTGCTCATAAGTCTCGGTATTCATAAAGTTGAAACCATCTTCATCCTTATACAGGTATTGATATGATCTGTGTTCTACTGTAATAGTTTCAACCCTCTCCCCTGCCGAAAAAGTCTTCTCCAATATACGTCCGTTCTCTAAATTGCGCAATTTTGTCTTTACGAATGCCGGTCCCTTCCCAGGTTTAACATGCTGAAACCAAACGATTGAACATGGTTTACCGTTAAAATTCAAATAAAGGCCATTCTTAAAATCTGCTGTTGTTGCCATAAATGTTTATCGTGATTAAAATTTTCGCAAAGTTATAAAAATTAATGCAATAATGAATAAAGTTTCGTCTTGGTCTGCTCCAACTGCCATGTTGGAGTGGAGGTGGCACCGCAAATTCCGACATTGTCTCCATCCTTAAACCACCTGAGATCTATCTGCTCCATTCTTTCAATCGTATATGATCGTGCATTGACGCTTCGGCACAAATCGAAAAGCACTTTTCCATTGGAACTTGCCTCCCCTGAGACGAACAATATAACTGAGTGGTCTTTAGCAAATTGTACTAAAGTCTTATGTCTTGAGGCAACCTGCCTGCAAACAGTATTAAACACCTTTACATCTTTCCCCTTTTCTGAAATACAATTTGCAACCTCTTGAAATTCAATGGGATCCTTTGTTGTCTGAGAAAAAAGTGCTATCGGACGGCTAAAATCGATCTTTGAAAGTTCGTGCACATTCTCAACTACGATAGCTTCGCCTTCGGTCTGACCTACCAGTCCGTTAACCTCTGCATGGCCTCGCTTACCGAAGATGACAATCTGCCCTCCCGCAGGCTCAATCTCCATCCACGTCTGCTTTATCTTGTCCTGCAGCCTCAACACTACCGGGCAGGTGCAGTCTATTATCTGCAAGTTGTTGCGGTGTGCAAGGGCATAAGTCTCAGGAGGTTCTCCATGTGCACGGATTAGCAGGACACTGTCTTTCAGGTTGGCAATATCCTCTTTGTCAAGTATCACCAACCCTTTTTCGGAAAGTCTTTTCAACTCCATGGTATTGTGCACTATATCTCCGAGAGAGTATAGTTTGTGGCTGTAATTGAGATAATTTTCAGCCTGCTCAACAGCGCGGATCACACCGTTGCAGAAGCCCGATCCCTTATCTATTTCAACATTTATCTTCATAATACCTGATCGGGAAAACGCTCTTTTAAGATATGATCGAGCCAAACCATCTGATCCTCTATCGTCATATAACTGTTGTCCAACTCAATAGCATCTTCCGCCTTGCGTAGCGGCGCGATGTCTCTGTGCGAGTCAATATAGTCACGCTCTATCACATTGTTATAGATTTCATCAAAATCAGCCTTCTCACCTCTTCCAAGCAACTCGTCCACTCGGCGCTGTGCTCTGATTTTGGCGTCAGCCGTCATAAAAATCTTCAATTGTGCGTGAGGAAAGACGACAGTGCCGATATCTCTTCCATCTGCAACCACTCCGCCGCGCACACCATACTCCCTCAGTATTTCGTCCACATAGTCACGGACAAAATCGATGGTTGAAATTACGCTGACATTTGAAGAAACGTCCAATAGGCGAATGCGTAACTCCACATTATTTCCATTGAGAAATGTCTCACTCTTGCCGCTCTCACTGTTAATCTTAAAACACACCTCGACATGCTCCAAAGATACTTTCAGCTTCTCTTTTATAATCTCTCCATCGCTCAGGATCAAACCATGTTCAAGAGCATAAAGGGTAATTGCTCTGTAAATTGCTCCCGAATCCAGAAAAATAAGGCCCAGTTTGGAGGCAATCAACTTGGCAAAAGTACTCTTCCCCGTTGAAGAATAGCCATCTACGGCAATAATAAGATTATTCATACCCAATTGTTAATTCTACAAAAGTATAAAAAATGCCTATCTTTGCGAAATCAAATTTATAAGACAATGAAGATACTCGTTATCGATGATGAAAAAAGCATTCGTAATACACTGAAAGAGATTTTGGAATTTGAGGGACATGAGACGGCTCTCGCTGCAGACGGAAAGGAAGGTGTTGAAGCAGCCCTCAATGGCTCTTTTGATGCTATTTTTTGCGACATCAAGATGCCCAATATGGATGGAATCGAGGTTTTGGACCAGTTGGAAGCCGCTCAGTGCGAATCTGCAATTATTATGATTTCCGGACACGGCAGTATCGATACAGCTGTCGATTGTATCAAAAAGGGAGCATTTGACTTCATTCAAAAGCCGCTCGATCTGAACAGAATCCTGATTACACTGAAAAATGCGACCGATAAAAGTTCGCTTGTAAAGGAGACCACCATTCTAAAGAAAAAAGTCAGCAGTAAAAATGAAATAATAGGCGACTCCGAAGCTATACGGCACATTAAGGAGATTGTCGACAGAGTGGCCCCTACTGATGCAAGAGTACTTATCACCGGCTCAAACGGCACAGGTAAAGAGCTGGTAGCAAGACGTTTGCATGACAAAAGCAACCATGCTTCCGCTCCGTTTATCGAAGTTAACTGTGCTGCCATACCGAGCGAATTGATTGAAAGCGAATTGTTCGGACACGAAAAAGGAGCGTTTACATCGGCTGTCAAGCAACATAAAGGTAAATTTGAACAGGCAGACGGAGGGACTCTCTTTCTTGACGAAATTGGCGATATGAGCCTTGCAGCGCAGGCAAAGGTATTGAGGGTACTGCAGGAAAATAAGCTGACCAGAGTAGGTAGCGACAAAGATATTTCCGTCAAAGTCAGAGTTGTGGCTGCGACCAATAAAAATCTTACCGAAGAGATTGAAAAAGGCAATTTCAGAGAGGACCTGTACCACAGATTAAGTGTGATAGTGATACATGTTCCATCCCTGTCAGAGCGTCTGAGTGATATCCCTCTACTTACCGACTATTTTATAATGCAGATCTGTGAAGAGAGCGGTATGACACCGAAAAAAGTGATGCCGGAAGCATACGAAGAGCTTAAAAAACTTCCATGGACCGGAAATATCAGAGAACTGCGCAATGTCACGGAGAGGCTTATGATCCTCTGTGGCGACAAAATAACAAAAGAGGATGTTGTGGCTTTCGCCACTCCCGCAATATAATTTGAAAATATGAGTTTAGTAGCAATAGTTGGAAGGCCCAACGTAGGCAAATCCACCCTTTTTAACAGATTGGTGGGAATGAGGCAGGCAATCGTCGATGAGACAGCCGGAGTAACACGCGACCGCCATTACGGCCAATGTGAGTGGTGTGGAAATGAATTTTCAGTAGTGGACACCGGAGGATTTACCGTCAACTCCGATGACATATTTGAAGAGGAGATTAGAAAACAGGTAATTATTGCTATTGAAGAGAGTGATCTTATACTTTTTGTTGTTGAAGTAGCAACCGGAATCACTGATTTTGATGCTGAGATTGCCGATATTTTGCGAAAAAGCAAAAAACCTGTCGTATTAGCTGTAAACAAGGTAGATACAAGTGAGAAGCAATTTGGCGTATATGAGTTTCACGGTCTGGGACTTGGTGAGCCGTGGGGGATATCTTCGGCCAACGGCAGCGGCACCGGAGACCTTCTTGATGAGATTATAAAAAAGCTTCCCGCACTACCCAAGAACGCAGAAGTTGAACAGGGCAGCGAACTTCCGAGGTTTGCCATTGTCGGTAAGCCTAATGTAGGCAAATCGTCACTTACGAATGCTTTGCTCGGAGAAGAAAGAAATATCGTCACGCCTGTTGCAGGCACGACAAGGGATTCCATATCAAGCTATTACAATAAGTTTGGCCACGAATTCATGCTTATTGACACCGCCGGTCTGCGAAAGAAAGCCAAAGTAACCGAAGATCTTGAATTTTATTCAGTAATGCGCTCTATCAGAGCAATTGAAAATTCTGATGTCTGCATCCTTATGGTTGATGCCTCTACCGGTATCGAGGCCCAGGATATGTCTATTTTCAACCTTATCATCCGCAACAAGAAGGGATGCGTAATCGTTGTAAACAAATGGGACACAATTGAAAAGTCCAACAATACCATGAAGGAGTACACTCTCAGCATCGCCAGGAAGTTAGCTCCATTCAATGACATTCCCATTGTATTTACCTCGGTTATCAACAAACAGAGAATACTTGATGTGCTCAATGCAGCTACCGCAGTTTACGACAACTATTCAAAGAAAATATCAACTTCTGCACTGAATGACGCAATGCTTCCGGAGATTGAAAATTACCCTCCTCCTGCATGGAAAGGTAAATATATCAAGATCAAGTACATTACTCAACTCCCGACAAAGACGCCGTCTTTTGCTTTCTTCTGTAACCTGCCTCAGTATGTCAGAGATCCGTACAAGAGATTTTTGGAAAATAAACTCAGGGAGCACTTCGACTTTAAAGGCTGCACCATTCAGATCTATTTAAGGCAGAAATAGTTATGGCTTTACCGGCAATTCTATCGTAAAGCAGGCTCCTCCAAGAGAAGAGGTTGCGTAAGATATTCTTCCCTGTGACTGCTCGACTATGCTTCCGCAAATTGCGAGGCCTAAGCCCGTACCGCCACTCTTTGTGGTAAAATTAGGCTTGAAAAGCTTATCATAATTGGACGGATCCACTCCAGGACCGTCATCTTCGATTTGCACCCTGTAATAAGAGACGGAATCTATCTTTTCACTACTGAGCGAAATCTTTATTTGGCCGTCCCCACGACTGTTCTCTATGGCTTGAATGGCATTGGAAATAAGATTGACAAATACCCTCACAATCTGTTTGCGTCTTGCATATACAACAGGATCAGTAACGTATGATACGTACTTCATCTTGATCTTGTCATTATTGTCAAAGATCACAATCTGCTCCTTAATAACCTCATCAAGATCTATATCCGTATTATCTTCATTGAAAAACTTGGCGAATGAAGAGAATTCACTTGCCGTCTCCGAAAGCACATCTATCTGTTCGATCAATGAACGGCTAAGAGCTTCCAACTTATCCTCCCACCCCGGTACATTCTGCTTTTTAAGCCTCATAAGGTGCTGAATGCTGAGACGCATAGGTGTCAACGGATTTTTAATTTCATGCGCTATCTGGCGAGCCATCTCCTTCCAGGCCTGCTCTCTCTCACTTTGAGCCAACTGTTTAGTACTCTCCTCCAAATCATCTACCATATTGTTGTAAGCAGTGACAAGGACGCCCAATTCGTCTTTTGAATTTTTATAGATAATGTGCTTGTTCTTGCTGGAAGATGATAAAGATTCCATTCTTTGTTTAATCTCGGCAAGAGGTCTGGAGAGTGAATTAGAAACGATTGAACCGCCTAAAATAGACGCAATCAGCAATATCAGATACAAATTGATAATAGTGGCGATAGTAGAAATATTGGATTCATTTACATCCACATTGCGCGAAAAATACGGGATATTGATAATAGCCACAAGATCCCCGTCGGCATTAAACATCGGGGCGTAGACCGAGTAATAGTTCATTCCCGCGACAGACTCAACAGTAATAAAGCGCAGTGCCCTGTTGTAATATATCTCCTTGTACGCATCGTTGTTCATTCTCTTGCCCATCAAAAACTGCTCGTAAACATTAGGTCTGGTAGAACGTATCAAACCGCCGTGCGTATCGTAAAGATTGATGTCCACCTGCATCATGCCTGCCACTTCATCCATAGCACCGAAAAGCTCCGGAGTATTGATCTCATTGTAACGTAACGCGTATTTACAATACTCCGATAGGGAGGTCTGAACAGACAGCATCTTCTCATCCATCTTTGTCTGGTTGCTTTCCCTTGTAAAGTTGAGAGAATAAATGATGCTTCCCACACCCATACAGATCAATGCCACAATCATTGAAGATGTAACCAACAAATTAATCTTACGCTTGAATGAGTGTTTCGGAAGAGTGAAAAATTTGTTTTTTCTGCTCGCCTTGGTGCAGATCAGCAGAAACACCCCAAAAAATATGGCTAAATATGAGAATGATACAATGTACGAGAAGAAAGGACGTCCCTTTCTGCTCACCATGGTAATCTCATCTTCCGACACTTTATTGATAAAATGAACGAAACCATTCTGATTTTTAACCCCGTATCCGGACACATAGTCATCAGGATTAACAATGACTGCATAGTTATATCTTCCCCCATTGGAAATAAGCCTGCCATTTGAATATTTGGCGTAGGAGTACTGTCTTGGGAGTGATACGGCATTATTGTCCTGAAAATCAAACATATTCCCCGCATAACCAAGCTCATCTTTAAGATATTTGGAGTTAATCTCTATGAAAAGCCTCATAACCCGCCCGCTATCAGTATCAATAAAGTTGTAAATACCTATGTATGAGGTACGTCCATCATAGTTATTTAAGTAGAAGAAGTGAGAATTAGGCGAAAGCGGATTACCGTATCTGACGAGTTGCTCCTGATAAAATGCAAAACACCCTACCGGATCGGCTCCTTTACCCAGACTGAGGTAATCATTCATCCCACAGACGGTAATTTCAATGTTGTACTTTTGGGTAATGTTTCTGTAGAGATATCTCTCAAGCAATCTGTTTTTGATCATCTCACGACTGTCATAAGAGGTGAGAAATCCTATAAACGGGTCCTGAGCTATCCCATCCTCAACCCTCCTCAACTGGAGTTCAAGAGTCAAATCACGTTCAACCGCAAGCTTATTTGTCCAGACACGATTGCTCTCATATTCCTTGTGATATCCGTAAATTCCCTCTGCAATAACACTGTAAAGCGAAATGAGCAGGATATAAATAATGATGTTTTTCCATGACAGTACAGAGAATCTTTTCTTTTTTCGAACAAAAATCACAATCATCTGCAGCAAAAAAAGTAACGCCAAAAACAACATTGCAAAAGAGAGATAGCACAAAACAGAATATCCGCTCAACTCTTCAATCTTGAATGGCTCCATTACAATACTTGAGTTGAGAATAAGAGAACGAAACACACTGTGAATATATACGGCCAGCACAATTGCAATTAATATGAAGAGAAGCTGTATATACGTTCTTTGCATGGTACTCCTAATCAGTAAATGCTTGAGAATGGTAAATCTCACCATAAACAGGGCATAGACCAGCAGTGAAACGAACAGATTGTTAAACAAAAAACTTCCGAGAGAATCGAATATTTTGGTATTGGCATACAAAATCGGGGAAAACAGTTCATTGTCGGTTCCGATTTTTGCCGCCATAAGGAGTGTGGCAAATCTTATAATAATCAACCCGCAGGATACCACGGCAAATGAAGCCCAACTGCGATTTTTGGCATGAAAAGCAAAGAGCGCGAAAATGGCAAAGACAAGAGCTACCCAGCGCAATATGGGATCACCATACTTAAAAGTAGAAGGCCCCTGTTCAACGATAGAGAAAAGCGGTGCACCCTCCAGGCCGAAGACAACAGCTCCGTCATCAGAATTGACAGGTGCAGTCGTAAGCCCTTTACGAAGCTTTAGCTTTTTGTTTACAGTATTGTTGAGAGAAAGATCATCAGGGTATTCCGTCTTGACAAATATACCTGTAATAACCTTAGATTGCCTGTTCTTGGATATCTGAGTGTTAACGACATACCACCCTGAACCAAGATTCATATACTGCTCCCTTACTCCAATATAAGCCAGCGGTGTACTGTAAAGGTTGCGATTACTCATGTACTGTAACCTGTACGCAAATGGATAGACATCCACCTCATCATTGCTTATCGGAAACTGGTGTACCCATGATTGCAGTGTATCCGCATTGTACTTGTACAGCACCATATCCTGAGGCAGATCATCCATCTCCAACCATGTATCAGGAGGAGTCTGAAGTGCCCTTAGGGCATACTTCTCCATCACTCTTTGCTGTCTCTGCAAAGAACGCTGCACCCTTGAAGCCTCGCGTACGAGACGATTTTCATAACGTGGATTTAAAAAAGATGCAATGAAAAGAACTACGGCAATAATTCCAAAAATCTCTGCTGAATATCTTTTCAGAAAATCTTTCGCCCGAGCATAATATTTCTCAATGTTCTTCATTCGTGATGATAAGGTTCCCCTTTAATAATAGTGAATGCTCTATATAACTGCTCCATAAACAAAAGTCGTACAATCTGGTGAGAGAAAGTCATTTGAGACAGCGAAAGCTTATCATCCGAGCGTGCATATACCTCCTGCGAAAAGCCATACCCTCCTCCAACTACAAATATCAAATCTTTCGAACTGTGCGTCAAAGTATGCTCCAAATGTCGTGCCCAATCAATTGAAGAAAACATCTTTCCTCTCTCATCCAGCAGTACGACACAATCATTCTCCTTGACCTGTTTCAATATCAACGCTCCCTCCTTCAACTTGATCTGATCCTTCGTCATAGCCGCAACTTGCTTTAATTCAGGCATTTCTACCCTTTCAAAAGAAATATAATGCTTTAATCTGCTCTGGTATTCATCAATTCCCTTTTGCAAATACGGCTCGTTGGTCTTTCCGACTAATATTAACTTTATCTTCATACGTAAGCAGTTAGAGTACAAATTTAAGATATAATTATCAATCAGAGTACTATATGGCTTGATTTTTGTTAATTTAGCTATTATTAATTTTTGAACGGACAATACATAATGAAGAGACTTTTACTGATAACATTGTTAGGCATTTTTTCATTTAACTTCGCATCTGCACAGCAGAATGATCAGGACGTCTTCACTCCTATCGGAAAATATATTCAAGCAGGTGATTGCGAAAAGCTGTCGGCATGGTTTGCAGATAATTTGGAGTTGGACATCCTGGGCGCCATCAATAATTGCACACGCAATCAGGCAAAGCTTATCATGAAGAATTTCTTTACAAACTATACCCCTAAAAAATTCACAATTATTCATAAGAGCGGCAAAGCGCCTATGAAATATGCCGTCGGCTCGCTCAGTGCAGGCGGAGAAAAGTTCAGAGTAATTCTGTTTGTAAAGACCACCGACAATGTCAATTCCATTCAGCAACTCAAAATTGAGGCTGAATAGGAATAATCATTGTCCCCATTACCACGCCCTGTCCACCGGCCTGTGTGATAATCACCCTTTTACCGTCAAGATCATCTACCTCTTTCGCCTGAGAAAGGAAAGTGTGTGAGTGCCCTCCGATTATCATATCAATATTCTTGGAATTCTTTGCCATAAGCAAGTCTGACGGATATTCAATACTTCCGCCGTCGTAACCGAGATGAGACAGAAGGATCACAATATCGCATTTTTTATGGTTCTTAAGCATGTCGGCAAGGTCATTAACCCTCTCTATGGTATTGAGCCTTGTCATTCCTTCCAGAAAGGTGCGCATAACTACCGTCTCAAGATGAGAAGTAGCCCCGATAATACCGATTTTGTAACCGGCACGCTTAACGATCACATAATCCTTAATATAATCTTTGAGCACTGTCTGTGAAAAATCATAATTGCAGCAAAGTGTAGGGAATGTCGCATTCTTCAATCTGCGGGCAAGCTCTTCCTGTCCATTGTCAAACTCATGGTTGCCAAGGGTAACGACATCATATTGCAGAGCATTCATAAGCTCCATCTCCAAATCTCCATTTGCTACCGTAAAGTAAGGTGTGCCCTGATTGTAATCACCGGCATCGAGTAAAAGCACATTGTTCTTGCCATACTCCTCTCTCACAGAGTTGATATATTGCAATCTGCGATCGACTCCGCCAAGTCCGCGGGATCTCCCTACTCTCACAGGCTCAATCTGACTGTGAGTATCATTGCTGTGAAGAATTACCAAAGTCTTACGGACAGGTCCGCAAGCGGAAACCAGCAACGCAGACGCGATCAATACTAATGTTACTATTCGTTTCATACCCTTACTTCCAGTCTTTAATTTGTACTCTGTTTTCATCCTTCAACTTGATGGTCTCACCCCTCTCTGTCATTTTAGAAATGTAGCGAGCCACAGCATCCCGCACTAAAATATCCGTACTTACAGGGTTGCCCGTCATGCCCTTGAGTCCGAAACTGTCTCCACCCTGATAAATAAAGTCAAGAGTGGCCAATTTGTAGATCTTGTTGTCTTTAATCGGAGCTCCTCCCACTTCAAGCTTAACAATTTTATTGTTTTCGGTAATCATCTTTACATTGCTGTAAACCTCATATCTTCTGTGCTGTACCATACTGTTGAAGATCTCTTTCAAGTCGCTTCCCTTAACATCAAGCACTACGATATAATTATTAAACGGGAAAATAGACATGATGTCATAGACCCTCACCGCCCCTTTTGGAAGACTCGTGCGAATGCCTCCGAAATTCATCATGGCCAGGTCAATATTATATCCCACAGCATCGGCGGCACTCTCTCTCAAGATGTCTGCGGTAAAGTCGGATAATTCACTTTCGGGCCTCTCTTTAGAATATTCCGCAGCACTGTATCCGACAATTTCCATCAGAGGAGTGACCATCGGCTCGTATTTGGAGATGATTTTATTTGCGGTCATGTCCTTGCCCGTATCCCACGTTGAATCTATCTGTACCGGCTTCCATTCATATTTGAGTTGTGCGTAAGTTACCGGAGCTGCACAGAGGAGCATCAGTACCGAAAGAGAGAGGATTGTCAATCTACGCATATTAATTTTTGGTTTTAATCCACTTAAACAAATCTTTGAAAGTTGCCTTCTTGCCGTACATCAAAATACCGACCCTGTAAATCTTAGCAGATATATATACGACGAAGAGGAAAGTCAGGATAAGAAGACCGATAGAGAGAAGCAGCTGCCACAAAGGAACTACTCCGAACGGAATACGTGCCATCATCACCATGGGTGAAGTGAACGGTATTATTGAGGCCCAGAACGAAAGTGAGCTGTTCGGATCCTGAAATGTACTGAGCATTATGAAGAGTCCCAATATCAAAGGCAAGGTTATAGGCAGAGTAAGCTGCTGAGTATCAGCCTCATTATCAACTGCAGAGCCGACTGCGGCAAACATTGCGGCATAGAGTAAATACCCTAACAGGAAATATATGAGGAAGCACCCTATGATGTAAGGGAAATTAATACCTTTTATCTGAATAAGAGCGTCCTGCATAAATGATGAATCTCCACTCCCATCCTGAATGGTTGAAGCAGCTTCGGCAATCTGTTCCGTACCGCCGCCTGCCATCTGAGCGATCTGGCCTGTATCCACCCCTTTCATGGCATCTTTGCCGACAGCAATATTAAATACCATCAATATGCCGAGTGTCAGTACAATCCATATAAAGAACTGAGTCAGAGCGACAAAAGCAACACCGATAATCTTACCGATCATCAAATCGAAAGATTTGACGGAAGAGACGATGACCTCAATAATACGGTTGGTCTTCTCCTCGATTACACTTCTCATTACCATAGTGCCGAACATAAATACAAAACCGTATATCATAAAGCTAAGCACGTATGCTATAATCATATAGATTTCGACAGAGTCTTTCTTCTCTCCGCCGTCGTCAGTGATAGTAAGGGCATCAAATTTTACGTCTGTCTGCACTTTGGCCATTATCTCATTCAAATTTGAGATGTTGTAGGAAGCCAACTTATTATCCTCAACGGCACTCTTTACAACCTTTGAAATGGATGATTTGATATCCATATTGAGAGGCTCTTTTGAGTAAGAGACTACATTAACGTTGTTGTTGGAGTCAAGAGCGGAAATACCGACCACAGCATAACAATCCAAGTCTTTAAATTTGGACTTCAGATCCTCCACGCTCTCTCCCTGCGAAGCGTTCTGATAAGTAACTTTCTCAGTATTTTCTAAATTGTCGGCTACTAATCCGGATTGGTCAACGACCATGATAGTCTTTGCCTTACCACCTCCATAAAGCATTATCAATGAAGGAACTGCAATTAGCGCTGCGAACAGCAGAGGGGTCAGAATGGTTGTAAGAATAAAAGATTTTTTCTTAACGCGTACTGAATATTCCCTGCCGATTATGATTTTGATCTTATTAAAACCCATGATAGTGTCCTCCTATTTACCTGTTACCAATTTGATAAAAATATCGTTCATTCTCGGAATCAACTCTCTGTAGGATACGATATCAACACTTTGAATCAATTCGCCAAGCACATCTTTGGAGGCTTTGCCCTCCCTGATATCGAGGATTGCCCTTCTTGAACCTTTTAACTCCTCATCGGAAAATATGTCGAATGTATCAGACATCGACTGTACTTTATCAGTCGAGCGGTAGAGCAGTTCGACCTGATTGGAGCCGTATTCTCTGCGGATAGCATCCGTCTCGCCCGTAACCACAAGCTTTGATTTATTGATAAGAGCTATCTTGTCGCAAAGCTCTTCGACTGATTCCATATTGTGAGTCGAGAGGATAATGGTCGCACCCTTGTCCCTCAGAGCAATAATTTCATTTCGGATAATCTGTACATTTACAGGATCAAAACCTGAAAACGGCTCATCGAGAATAATAAGGTCAGGCTGATGAAGTACGGTAATTATAAACTGTACCTTCTGAGCCATACCTTTTGAAAGTTCTTCAACTTTTTTATCCCACCATGACTGTATCCCGAATTTAATAAACCATTTCTTGAGTTCTGCTGTCGCCTTGTCAGCCGGCATACCTTTCAACCTCGCCAGGTAGAGGGCCTGCTCTCCGATTTTCATCTTCTTGTAAAGTCCTCTCTCCTCCGGCAAATAACCTATCTTGCGGACATCGTCCTCAGTTATACGCTTGCCGTTGTAAATAATCTCACCTTCGGTAGGAATCGTAATTTGATTGATAATACGAATAAGAGTGGTTTTTCCGGCACCATTCGGGCCCAAAAGTCCGAAAATCTTGCCTTGAGGCACCTCTATTGAGACATTGTCCAATGCCTTAAACTCACCGAAATTCTTTGTAACAGAATTACATTGTAGCATTTGTAGTGTGTATTAAAACTACAAAATTAGTTAAAATTTATTCCTAACCTGATATTTTTCAAGTCTTTCTCTATTCTTGGTCGTTAATATACTGTTTTTCACCAGATTATCCAATGTCCACTCAGTGCTGTCGCATATTTTTTTATAACTTGCTATCCCCTTTGCGGTGTAAGAACCGATATACGGATGCCCGGCAAGTGAGTCAATATCCATCTCCCAGATGGAAAATCTCCTGATATTTGTTGTATCAACCGTTACCGACTCCATAAAACCTGCATAGCGAGACTCATCGATCCCGTTAATCTCCATCAGTTGATCCTTGGATACAAAGCCTCCCAGCCTCTCCCGATACTGCATAATTCGCATGGCATAATATCCTCCTATTCCTGAAAGGGAAACCAGAGCCGTGCTGTCCGCACTGTTCAATTCAATCTTGGGAATGTCAATGAATGGCTCCAACCTCGCATAGAGGGAGTCGGAGACCACATAGATCTTTTTAAAGTCGCTCTTGCGACGAAATTTGCCTCCCTTTTGTCTGTAATTGTCTATCACTTCCGCCTGCTTGGGTGAAAGCCCGAGGCGTACAAGTTCTTCTACAGTCACAACATTAGGATTGAAAGGAAATGACTCTATCGGCTTTCGAGCCGTTGGTGCAGAGGCAGTCTGTTGTGGCCTGGAATAGCCTCCAAGCCTGCTTTTAACTGCAGCATCACCACTGACACCGCTCCTTTTTCCGCTGCTTTTTCCGCTGTAACTCTTTGATCCGGAGCCATCGTCACTCTGCAAAGATTGCTCAACTGCCGCAACAGCCTCTCTCTTTTCGACCTCTTTGCCCGGTCTGTCTATAACTTTCAGTAAAAAGATTGCCGCCTGAAAGCCGACAATCAAAAAAATCAGAGCCACAACACCCGATGCGGCTGTCTTTGATAATTTGTTCTCCCTCTTCATTCTACCTTTCTCCCAAACTTTAATTGATTATTACTCTTTGGATAGTGCCGAAACCACAATAACTATCTCCCCTTTGGGTTCATGCGTGCTAAACCAGTTGAACAGCTCTAAAAGTGTCCCTCGATGGGTTGTATCGTGTATTTTGGATATTTCTCTTGAAACTGATGCCTTTCTTTCTTCCCCGAAATACTCTGCCATTTGGCCGAGCGTCTTGGCCAATCTGTACGGAGACTCGTAGAATATCATGGTGCGAGGCTCTGCAGAAAGCTCTTTGAATTTGGTCTGCCTGCCCTTTTTAATCGGAAGAAAGCCTTCAAAACAGAATCTGTCGCATGGAAAGCCGGAATTGACAAGAGCCGGAACAAAAGCTGTCGCTCCCGGGAGCGTCTCAACCTCAATTCCCGCCTCAACGCAAGTCCTTACAAGCAGAAAACCCGGATCCGATATACCGGGGGTACCCGCATCGCTGATAAGGGCAACGGATTCACCGGACAGGATACGGTCACGCACCGGGATTACAGCCTCATGCTCGTTAAACTTGTGGTGCGACTCCGCATGAGTTGTGATTTCATATTTTTTCAAAAGGACTGAACTCGTGCGAGTGTCCTCAGCCAGAATAAGATCCACCTCCTTTAATATTCGGATCGCCCTCAAAGTTATATCTTCAAGATTGCCGACCGGTGTAGGAATTATGTATAATTTAGACATTATTTTATATCTTTGTTAGTGGATTTACTCCTACAAAAATAGTCAAAATGTTTATAGAAAGTGCAAAAAATCCGGGCTGGATCGAAGTAATATGCGGGTCCATGTTCTCCGGCAAGACAGAAGAGTTGATACGCAGGCTGAAGAGAGCAAAATTTGCCAATCAGCATGTCGAAATATTCAAACCGAAAATTGATACACGCTATTCTGACGAAGAGGTCGTATCGCACGACTCGAATGCCATTCTCTCCACACCCGTTGAGTCTTCAGACTGCATAATGCTTCTAAGCGGGGATGTGGATGTGGTCGGCATTGACGAAGCTCAGTTTTTCGACCAGGGCATCGTAGAGGTTGTACAGCACCTTGCCTCCAACGGAGTCCGCGTCATAGTCGCCGGTCTGGACACTGACTATTTGGGCAAACCTTTTGGGCCGATGCCCGCTTTAATGGCTGTAGCCGAATATGTTACAAAGGTTCATGCCATCTGTGTGAAGTGCGGAGATCTTGCCAACCATTCACACCGACTCTCTGCAAGCGACAAACTTGTCGAGTTGGGTGAAAAGGATATTTACGAACCTCTCTGCAGACACTGTTTCGATAAGATCAGAAAGATTGAGCAGGAGAAAGAGGACTAATCCACTTTTACCAGACGTACCTTATTTTTCAGCATCACGCTGCATGATGATTCTTCAAGCCATTGATTAACAATGTCTTTAGCCTCCTGTGTTTTATGGGATGAAAGCAGAGCCGAAGCCCAGTTTTTCGGAAAGAAAATATCTCCTGTCCGCTGAACTTCTTCCATCAAATCAAGGCCCGGCTTGATGTATTTCACTGAGTGGGAACCATAAAGAGGATGATTGAGCAGCGCAAGAGCAGTAGAAGCCCATGGCTCAATCTCTCTGTTTTCCTGCTGAAGCAGGGCATTAAAAAATGCATCTCTCCCCACTGTGTCACTATCTACAGCCCGTAAGATAAAGTCAAATCTTGCAAGCCTGTCCGGATTGGAGATACGAGCCCTCTGAACAGATAAAATCTTCTCAACCTCAGACTGCTTCCTTACAGAAAGTTCAAAAGCAAGAGAAGTCAAGTCGTTTTCCGACAAATTAATAGACTTAAAAAGCTCCGGATGACAGAAAATATCGTAGAGACGTTGCGTAGTGCCGGGAGAGTCGCAATACGAGCAGATCAGATTGAAAACGGATCTTCTGCTCTGAATATCCTTAGCTGTCTCAAGCAACTGCCAGAGCTTTGCGTCCCAATCCCTGTACTCACGTTCACCATAAAAATAGAGAAAGTATGTTCTGCCGAGATATGAGGCAGCATGAGAAAACGAAATCGGATCCTGTTCCCACGCGAGGTAATCGAAAAGCAAGTCTAAGTAAGTGGCAGGATTAAGACGTCCGTTAAGCACATTTTCGTTTACGTTGATTAGGATATATCCCTTCCGAGACTGTGTAGAGTGATAAATCTCTTCGTCCAGGCATCTCTTCGAAAGAGTAGAATCCATTACGTAATAGCCGTAGTAAAGAGTATCAAAGTCAGGCATCTCGCCATCCGACTCTATAATCGGAATACCGGAGGTAAATACCCACTTATGCGACCACTCTTTCAAATCATCGGCACAATAACCATCCAGAATATCTATCAACTCTTCCCATGTGGCATTTGAATAGGCAAACTTGTCGAGATAATCACGAATCCCCTGCCGGAAAGCATCCTCACCGCACTTGTCAGCCAGCATATTCATTACTATCGGAGCTTTGTTGTAGATTATATTGCTGTAAATCAGACCGGCATTGCTGAGATTATCCAAAGGTTGCTTGATGGGAGATGCCCCTGAAGTACGATCCTCGGCAAAAGCCGACCTTTGGTAATTGATAAAATTAACCGAATTGTCCACATCCGGAAATTTCTCTTCCATCATCTTGGCTGCGAAATAGTTGGCAAACACCTCCTTGGTCCATACGTCATTGAACCACTTCATCGTCACATAGTCACCAAACCACATGTGGGCAGTCTCATGAGCTATCAGATTGTATCTGAACATCCGCTCGTTAATGCCTGCATTCACGTCAAGAAACATCTTGCCGTCATTGTAAAGCGTAGCTCCCGTATGCTCCATGCCGCTATACTGAAATCCCGGAAGTATGATAAAGTCGTACTTTGCAAACGGATATTCTATGCCGGTGTACTCCTCAAGCCAGGCCATGGACTCAAATACTTCCGAAAGGATCTCATCACACTGCGCGACCTTGATCGGGTCACTTTCACGATGATAGAGGTGTATCGTCCGTCCATTGCAACTCTTTTCCACAGAGTCGAATTTTCCGACAACAAAAGAGAAGAGATATGTACTGAGAGGTTCACTCCGTTCAAACTGTATCAACTGCCTGTTTTCACGATGACTCACAGAGACAATCGGCGAATTGGAGACGGCACTCCACGACTTGGGAACAGACAAAGTCAGATGGTACCTCGCCTTGAGGTCAGGCTGGTCCATGCATGGAAATAAGGTTCTGGCACGATCAGGGACGAGCAGAGTGTACATAAATTCATCCATTCGGTTGAGAGAACGGTCACTGGATATGAAATTGACAATTACAGAGTTCAGTCCACTTTTTAAAGCACTTGCAGGTATGATAATATGCTCATTTTCAAACTCATAGTCAGCTTCACCGTCATTTACTCTCACAGTATTGACCGTACCCTCCTTGAAATCAAGCACGAGTGGAATGTCAGACTTTGGTCTGTAAATAAATGTGATGTTGACATCGCCGGCGACCTTCTCCTGTTTGCTGTCGGGAATTGCAAAGAAGAGATCATAGTTCAAATCCTCCACCATACTTTTTCTTGCAATTGCAAGAGCCTGACTGACACCTGCTTCGGTTATATCTTTATAGAAACAACTGCACCCCTGAAGGAGCAGAAGCAGCAGTGAAACGGATGCGAGAACCCTTTTCATAACAGTATGATTATTTATAACTTTTGGTTCAACTCATAGAGTTTGACGGAATTGTCGATAGTCTTTTCTTTAGCCTCATTACCGTATTTGTCCACGTCAAACACATTCTTTGGACTGTGAGTGATACAGAGTGCCCCATTGACACAGCCACCCTCGCAGGCCATTCCCTCAAAGAAATTTTCTGCAGCCTTACCGAATTTGAGCCTGGTCAGAGCCATCTTGCACTCATCAATTCCATTCATTGCAATCGGGATTACCCCCTCAACCCCCATAGAGGCCGCAACGTCTGCTACACCTTTGGCAATACCGCCCGATTTGGCAAAAATACGGCCATAATATGATGCATTATCAAGCATACTGTCTTCCATCTGCGTGGTATCGATGCCGCGGGCATCAACGAAAGCCTGAAGCTCCTCAAATGACATCACGCTGTCGATTACATTATTGGTCTTGGCCAACCTGTATTCAAACTTCTTGGCACTGCAAGGCCCGATAAAGACTATGCGGGCATTCGGATCGGAGTGCCTTATCAGCAATGCCGTCTCAATCATAGGAGAGGGTGAAGAAGAGATATATTTCGCCAGATCAGGGAAGTTTTTCTCAATGTACCTCACAAATGCAGGGCAGCAGGATGTGGTCATCAACTTCTTCTCGCTCCACTCCTTAGCCTCATGATAAAGTGTGATATCGGCACCGAGAGCAGCCTCAACTACTTGATAGAAGCCCAACTTCTTGATAGCAGTCACTACCTGTGCAATTCTTCCGAACTTGCATTGACTTACAATAGCCGGAGCTATGATAGCATAGACTTTATATTTTTTATTATTGTCGGAATTTTGGAGCAACGAGATAATATCCAGCACAAGAGACTTGTCCTGAATAGCTCCAAACGGACATTTATAGACGCACGCACCGCAAGAGATACATTTGTCATTGTCAATCTTGGCTTTCTTGTTCTCATCGACAGAAAGAGCCTTTACTTTACAGCTCTGTACGCAAGGGCGATGCTGCGCAATAATGGCGGAATAAGGACAGGCCTGTGTACATTTTCCACACTCTATACATTTATCTTTGTCGATAACAGCCTTTTTGTTGATAATGGAAATTGCTCCCTTTGGACACACCTCCTTACAGTTGTGAACGATACATCCGCGGCAGGCAGGTGTCACATACATTCCTTCAACGGGACATTCGTCGCACGCTATATCAATCACCTCAATCACATTCGGGTTGTTTTTGTTGCCACCCATAGCCATCTTAATCCGCTCCTGCACAACAGCTCTCTCTTTATATATGCAGCAACGCAGCTCCGATTTAGGGCCGGGACTGATAATCTTGGGAATCTCCGTGTAAGCATCTTCGAGACCACCTTCGTACGCACGACGAATAATCTCTTTTAAAACTTTGTACTTTAAGTACTGTACATTGGTATCAAATAACCTTGGTGTTTCCATTTCTAATCGTAATTGAGGGTAACCTTTTTACCCATTATTTTTAAATTGTCCGCTAACTTTTCAACCAACTTCATCTTCATGGAAGTGTCAATAGGAAGCCCCTGATGTGCCACATTTATACTTCTTCCGACAAAAAACTGTACATGAGATGCCTCCTCGAAAAGTACATTTGCCAGCATAGAGGCCCCGTCAGTCTTGGAAAAACTCTTGGGAGTCAGGTCATGTACCGAAATATATTTCTCGGAAAGCTCAAGAAGTTTCCTCAAGGTAAGCACTCCCTCTGTAGTAAGATCTATCCCGTCGATAAAGCCGATCGGAGGTACATCCTTGTCCGGAAAGTCGAAACTCGTTTTAAGCGGTTTATTGAGATATCTGGCTACAATCTGAGAACTTGTCCCGCCGCAAACCACCTTTTTGCCCTCTCCTTCCATAAATCTGGCCACATAGAAGTTGTCCTGCTCATTATCCACAGGAGGGCCTACCATAATATTAACATCCAGCCTTTTACGAAATTTAACCGCAGCCACGGTAGTGTCATCTCCCGGCTTGTCCAGGTAGAGGTCATTGCAGGCTGAAGCCAAAATGCAGGCCACGCAGCGGGCCGACATATACGGCCTGATTGTCCTGTCAAGATGCTCCATAATCTCCGTACGTTGCCATCCGAAATTAAGAGTCATCCCTATTCCGGCATGAATGGTACCATCCGACATAACCAGCACGATATCACCCTCATCAAGGGATAAGTCGCTCTGATATACCTTTTTACCGCAAATATCCATCTCTTTGCGGATAAAATTCATACATTTTCCGCGATCGTAGTAAATAGCTTGAGGATTGTCAAATTCAAACAGATAACCTTTCCCCTGATTATTAAGGTGAATCACTGAAAAGGTAGAATATGCAACTCCTCTCTCTTTGCAGACCGGCAAGGATTGAATTATCGTCTCAAGACAATCCTCTATGCCGATATTGTTGGAAACCATGGTACAGAGAATCTTTGAAGTCAGCGTAGAGAGGATGTTGGCCTTTACTCCGCTGCCCAACCCATCTGCCAGCACCACAGTAGTGTATTCTCCCGACACACAGCACTCCACTTTATCACCGCACAATTCTTCCCCAAACTTATTCAGTGAAGTATAACCATATTCAAGACACAGTTCCATTACTCATCCGTTTTATCTTCTTGCTGAAGTGTTTGTTTCAATTTCAAAAGTGCCACCTTCGTCTCGGCGGTCGTCTCTCCAAGCAACGAGGCTATCTCCTGCGCAACGCGCATTTGCTTCTTAATTACATCATCGGTAGTGGCAAGTGTTTCAAGTCTCATATCGTTGAGCTTGTCATTGTAGTTAACTACATCAGTCACATCTTTCATTATGCCGAAAAGGATCTTGTGATTTTTCATCAGTGTAATAGAGAGACTTACATACTTACCGGTGCGTTCAACAAGATTTTTGCTCTGCTCAATGGAACGCTGCTCGGTAAGGGCAATAATAAAGTCGGCAGGATTGAAATAATCAGAAGCGGGATGACCTTTTACATTATCATCCGTTATACCGAGAAGATCTTTGGCTTTAGAGTTAATGTCAATGATACTCATATCCTGATCAAGGATAACCAAACCCTCGGGGCTGTTTTGAATCACTTCGTATGACATAGACTCAGCCCTCTCCCTCATGTACGGAAGACATATCTCCAAGTCGGCATAGCCATTGATTACCGCCCATGCTTTTTGGCGGCATGTAGAATAGCCGCAGGCACCACAATTAAGCTCATCTTCAGGTAAATACTTGCCCGTCTCACGCAAAACGGCTTCAATCTGAGCATCAGTAGCGGGTACGCTCTTGTTTCTCAGGCGAGGATAACTGTGTGAAAAATCTATATCGTACGGCTTATACTCAACGGAATTATGCTCCTCAATATCTTTTCTTACGTACTTGCGTACATCGGCAATAGCTCTCACGCTGTTGCCCTTTGTAACAAGACTACAAGGCCCGTATACACACCCGTCCATACAGGAATTCATCTCCATAAACAAGCCTGACAGGGTTTCAATATTTTCGAGAACTCTGGCACAATGCTCCGCTCCATCAACTGCAAGATACTCATATCCGGCAGGATAAGAGTCAAACGACTTGATAATACCGCGGCGAATCGGGAAATATTTGGCAAGGTTGGCGCACTCTCCGGTTTTGTCTATGTTTAAGTGCGTAATCTCATTTAATACTATATTTTTCTCTTCAAACCACTTGTCCAACTCCTCAAAAGTCAGGACACCATCAATAAGCCCACTCTCGGCAGCCTCTCTTTTTTTGGCAATGCACGGCCCGAGAAAAATAATCCTGGCATCTGGATATTGAGCTTTCAATATCTTTGCATGAGCGATCATAGGAGAATCCACAGGTGCAAGGTATTTGAGAGCCTTCGGAAAATACATCTGTATCATCCTGCAGATTGCAGGGCAGGCAGAGGTAATAAAATTGGTGTAGGTTCCCTGTTCCAGGAGCTTCTGATACTCATGAACTACCGCATTCGCACCGATGGCAGTCTCTTCTGCATACGTAAACCCTAATTTACCTAAGGCAAGTCTGAAAATTGTAAAGTCCTGTACCATGAAACTTGAGACAAAGCTGGGAGCGACTGAAGCAATAACTTTTCCTCCCTCTGCAATAATCCTCTTCACTTCATCCAGTTCACTGTGGACGATCTTAGCATTCTGAGGACAAACGTTGGTACATTTTCCACACAAAATACATCTGTCCTGAATTATCTTGGCCTGATGTTCTTTAACATCAATAGCCTTGACAGGACACTCTCTCAAGCATTTGTAGCAATCCTTGCATCTTGCTTTTTTAAAATCCAAATATTCCGGCATGCCAACATACTATTAGAGATTCAACAACGGATAGACCTCTTTTGCGAAAATTTCCTCAGCATTATCCTTATTGACATTGTGCAGGAAAAGCTCTCCATCGGGCATCTTCTCAACGTTTGGAGTATCTTCGACCTTTACGGTCACTCCCTGTGAGCAAAATCCGAGGCAAAAAGCTGCCTGAAGATCCACCAAATCCTCAACATCGTATTTCTTCAGGATATATTTCATCTGTTCAATAACATCGTATGAACCTTTCAAGTGGCATGAACTGCCGACACATACTTTTATTACCATAATTTTGTGCTTTAAATTGTAGCGCAAAAGTACGGCTCTTTATTCGATTTAAAAAATCGGAAGTAAGGATAATAGTTATATTTGCACCAATAAATCCATATAATTATGCGTAAACTTATCATAGCCTCCGTTTTGACAGTTGCCATTTGCTTCACATGTAATGCGCAAGTGATATTTGACAGCAACTTTGAGAGCGGATCTCTGGGCGGAACCGTGCTTATAGACTCAATGAATTTCTGCGTAAGCCCCGGTGATACCGTTCAGCACCTTTCATATCTTATCAAAGGCAGCTTTGATCCTGTAAACCCGATTGACACGACTCTTGCAGCAAGTGCGGCCTGGTACTACTTTTCCATGTCTGGAGTAAAAGGGAAGCAGGTTTACCTCACTTTTGAAGATTGCGGCACCCACAGAAGCATGTACTCATACGACAACGTAACCTGGCAACACTTCGATATGAACGAGGCACCGCGACAAAAAGTGGATAAAAGATTTAAGCACGATACAGTCTATTTCGCACTCTACGTGCCATATACATATTCATACCTGCAAAAGAGATTTGCGAGTTGGACATCCCGCGAAGGGACAACTCTCGATACGATAGGTTACAGTTTTGAACACAGACCTCTGCAAATGCTTCACGTGACGGATCCTTCCATACCTCAAAACAAAAAAGCCGTTATCTGGATACAGGGAAGGCAGCACACTTCCGAAACTCCCGGATCGTGGATGCTTGACGGCCTGATTGAAAGCCTTACGTCCGACACTGATCAGGGACGTGCGCTACGTCAGCAAATAGATGCATATATTCTGCCTTTCACCAATCCTGACGGAGTAGTCAACGGACTTTCACGATCCAATATGACCGGTGTCAATCAGGAAATTAATTTTGGAAGAAGCGACGACTCGACTGTGGTCGAAGTAAAGGCTATCAAGGCCATGTTCGAAAAATTGACAGCCGACAGACCGGTAGATGTGATGATTAACAGCCACTCTCAGCATGCTGACCATGCCACATTCTGGATGCATACTGGACGCAGCACCACATACGATTTTTTGCGCAGGCAATGGGTACTTACCGGACTGACCTGTTGCTTCAACGACTATATAACTCCTACCGATATGCTCTTTTCCTCACCGGCCCCAAGATATCCGGAAGGATGGTTTTGGTCACACACAGGGGACCGAACTCTCGCCATCACTATTGAAACCCCATATACATGCTACTCACGCAACAGGGATGGAGAGTGGACCAGCAACGACAATCTGCGTGTACTTGGTGAAAGATTGCTGCAGGCAACGGCAGAATATCTCGAGATCAGTACCCCCGACCGAATCATAGTAGAGACTCCCGACAATATCTCCTCCGACTGGACCCCAATAGATCTTAATCAGGAGACCTACATGGGCAGAGATGGCTGGAAAGCGATCAGAAAAGGTGCAAAAGTCATCTATTCATTACAAAATTTAGGAAAAGGCGAATATGAAATATACCGCTATATTCCCGGCAAAAACATTGAACCTCCCGAAGGCAAGGATAACATCGTCTCGGAAGAGACAGGCCCTCTCGGCTGGGTAAAAGAAGCTACTTACACCCAACGCCGTGACGGTCGTTTTAAATATGTTTACCGCGCAAAGCAGGAAGGTGATCCTGCCGACGCTCTGCTGCTGATCAGGAAGTAATTACTGCTTCTCGTAAAGTTTGATACCATCTACTTTGTTCCACGCTCCGCGTGTAAAATCCGGTATCTGTACAGGGCGGCTGCCGTTCTTTACAGAGATTTCACTTAGAGGACCTATTGCTGACCATTCGGCTGCATCATAGACATCTTCATCCAAAGGCAACCCGTTGTGGAGACAATAAATCAGCCTGTAATCCATAATGAAGTCCATTCCGCCGTGTCCGCCTACCATGCGGGCTTTTTCGCCTATTTCCTTAGTCAAAGGATGCTCCCACTCCTTCATGAAGGCATCAAACTCCTCTTTTGGCATAGCCTGATGAGCATTCGGTTCAAATGCCAGCTCCTGTACGGGATATTTGCGTGCGTACCCCTTTGTACCGCTGATCAGGTGGTGTCTATCGTATGGACGGGGACTAGTTACATCATGCTGAATAAGAATAGATTTCCCTCTTTCTGTGCGAATCAGCGTGGTATTCATATCGCCCAAAGCTATTGTCGTATCAGCCAAAGCACTGCCTTCCCCAAACTTGTTTTTGGCGTACTCGGTCATTCCTTTCTGATCTGTCGAAAGTGAAACCAGATAATTCATCCTGTCACCGCGATGAATGTTCAAAATCTGGCACACAGGACCCAGACCATGAGTAGGATACGGATCTCCGGTATGAGCGATATGGTGGTTCAACCTCCAATAGCCCTGATATCCTCCCTCTTCTTCACTGGCGAAATTCAAGAATCGCAGATCATGTATATATGACCCCTCTACATGCAAAACCTCTCCAAAGAGACCATGCTGAGCCATGTTGAGAGTAGCCATTTCGAAGAAGTCGTAACAGCAGTTTTCAAGCATCATACAGTGACGTCTCGTCTGCTCGGCGGTATTGACCAGTTGCCAGCACTCCTCCAATGTGGTTGCGGCAGGAACCTCAATAGCGACATGCTTGCCATGTTGCATGGCATATACTGCAATTGGAGTATGCAAATGCCACGGAGTGCATATATAGACCAGATCTATATCGTCTCTTTCACAAAGTTGCTTCCAGCCATCCTCTCCGGAATATTCGTCAGCTTTAGGTAAGCCCTTGTCTATCAAAATCTTCTGGGCATCAGCTACTCTTTCGGGATAAAGGTCGCAAAGAGCCTTTATCTCTACACCTTCTAAAAATGTATATCGAGCTACAGCCCCTGGTCCTCTCATTCCAAGCCCCACAAAACCGACACGAACAACAGGTATCGGGTCACATCTGAGAAGTAACACATCTTCCTGCCCCGCTTTTCGAGGCGGAGTGTCAGTCGTTATGATACTGTCCGCAACCTTGCCGTTGCATCCGATAATCAGAAAAGCGGATACTAAATATAAGGCTAATTTTCTCATAATAAGGTATTTATAAAGTCATTCATCTCGCTCTCATGACTTTCTATACTCTTCAACAGCGTATATTGAGCCATGGTGCGGTCATAATTATGTTCAGGATATTTGATTTTGTAATAGGTATCTCCATTGAGATAATCAGTCAGAAATCTGACCGTCTGCATATAAGTCAGCAATTTTGCACCATAAGGAAGCATTTTCACCTCGGTCTCAGTGATAAAAGGCTTTGAACCTTCAAGATAGCCTTTAGTGAATGAGCGAAAAACTTCCATATTCACTTTTACCCTGTCCAGATCTTTATCATCTTCAGCCCCCGTATTGGCGGCAGTCCGTATGAAGTCTCCAAAGTCCGAAAGGACAAATCCGGGCATTGTGGTGTCCAAATCTATAACGCAAAGAAACTTGCCGTTGTGGTCAAAAAGCATATTATTGACCTTTGTGTCACAGTGAGTTATCCTGCGCGGCAAAGTACCTTCTCTCCCCATTCTCTCCGCAAGGCACATATCATTTCCACGAGCAAGTATCTCATTGACTATAGGTTGCATTTTTGCCAGACGCCCTGCTCTGTCGTCCCTGACAGCCTCCTGAAGCTGCTTCAATCTGAACTCCATGTTATGAAAATCAGGTATCGTATTGCCAAGTGGCTCTCCCGGCAGGTCGGACAACATATTCTGGAAATCCGAAAAGGCCTTGCCCGTCAGATAGGCAAATTCCGGAGTAACCTCTTCAAAGCTCTGCGAATCCTTGATATATACCGACATACGCCAATAGTCATCATCTATGTGGCAATACGTCTGACCACTCTTGGTCTTGATAAAGCGCAATACCTTGCGATCAATGTCACTTTCGCCACGCGCCACAAGCTTCTGACGAATATGATCCGTCACCCGCTCAATGTTGCGCTGCATCAGGCCTACATCGGTAAATATGGTACTATTAATCCTCTGAAGGATATAGTCAGGCACATCTTCCTCCACTGTTCTTACCAGAAAGGTGTCATTTATCAGACCGTTGCCGATAGATGACACCTCAATCGGTAAGCCTTCAATGGCGAATTGTCCTATGATATTTCTCCACTGACGCTTCATAGTATAATCAACTTACTTCATGTAAATATATTTGTAATCTGTAGCCGGCACCAAAGTCTCTTTGATAACGCGTGGGATGACCCATCTGATCAAGTTGTACTCTCCACCTGCCTTATCATTGGTACCGGAAGCACGTGAACCACCGAACGGTTGCATACCGACTACCGCTCCTGTAGGCTTGTCATTGATATAGAAGTTACCTGCCGCATATCTCAATTTGTCTGCAATCTTCTGAACTGCAACTCTGTCTCTTCCAAACACAGCTCCTGTCAGACCATAAGGAGAGGTTGTATCGCATAACTCAACCGCCTTGTCAACCTCTTCATCTTTGTAAACATAAACTGTCAATACCGGTCCGAAAATCTCTTCCTGAATGGATTTAAAATGAGGATTGGTGGTCTGAATAACCGTAGGTTCTACAAAAAAGCCTTTTGACTTATCGCATTTACCTCCCATAACGACCTCGGCATCAGCCGCATTACGTGCATATTCAATATAAGAAGCGATATTGTCAAATGAGGCCTCGTCAATCACTGCATTGATATAGTTGTCATGGTCGCAAACATCGCCCATCTTAACCTCTTTTGCATCTTGTTTCATAATCTCAAGAACATCCTGCCACATAGATTCGGGAATATACATTCTTGAGGCTGCCGAACACTTCTGTCCCTGGAACTCGAAAGAACCGCAGAAGGCAGCATTTGCAACCTCTTTTACATCAGCTGAAGGGTGGACAAAGATAAAGTCCTTTCCTCCCGTCTCACCGACAAGACGCGGATACGATACATAATGACCGACATTCTCTCCGACCTGTTTCCAAAGGGTATTGAAAGTAGCGCAGGAACCGGTGAAGTGAATACCTGCCAGGTGAGGAGACTCAATAGCATATTTACCGATTGTAGCTCCGCTGCCCGGCAAGAAGTTTACAACCCCTGCAGGAAGTCCGGCCTCCATATAGATCTGCATCAGATAGTAGTTGGAAAGGATTGCTGTCGTTGCCGGCTTCCAAAGAGTAGTGTTACCCATCAGTACCGGAGACATATTAAGATTGGATGCGATTGATGTGAAGTTAAATGGGCTTACTGCAAATACGAACCCTTCCAGGGCTCTGTACTCTACGCTGTTGATGCATGCTTGAGAACTCTTTGGCTGAATTCCGTAGATCTTGGATGCAAAAGCCACATTGTACCTCAAAAAGTCTATAAGTTCGCAGGCAGAATCGATTTCAGCCTGATAGATGTTTTTACTCTGACCGAGCATGGTGGCGGCATTAAGCAGAGCGCGGTATTTGCCGGCTATCAGTTCGGCAGCACGCAGAAGAATGGCGGCACGTACAGTCCAATCTGTTTGTGACCACTCTTCATGAGCCTTCATGGCTGCATCAATGGCCATCTTTACCTCTTTTTCACCTGCTTTGTGATATGTTGCAAGTACATGCTTGTGATCGTGAGGCATAATCACCGTACCGGTATTCTCTGTACGGACCTCTTTACCTCCGATAATAAGAGGAATATCGATTACCGTATTGCTTTGGCGTTTAAGCTCTTTTTCAAGGGCTTCTCTCTCGGGGCTTCCCTTAAGATATGATTTTACCGGTTCATTTGCCGGCTGTGGAAAAGTAAATATTGAATTGTTCATATTGTATTGATTAATGTTTTTGTCGTATTTAGCTTACAAATATATCAATTTATTACCTGTTCATTGCCAATTTCTTCCAAAACGGCAAACAATTCTGCCCTTTTAATCGGTTTTGCAACGAAATAGTTGCATCCGGCTTTCAATGCCTCTTCCTTGTCGGAAACAAAAGCATTGGCAGTAACTGCAATAATTGGGATTGTCCGATCAAAAGTCCTGATCTGTATTGTGGCTTCAATACCGTCTATGTCAGGCATCTTGATATCCATCAAGATGACATCGTATCCGGCAACGGAAGCCATCTGTATCGCCTCACGTCCCGTACATGCCCTTGCAATCTCAAAATCGGACAGTATATACTTCAAAAGAAGGAAGTTACTGTCATTATCTTCAGCCACAAGTATCTTTTTTACCGTACCGAAACGATTACTGGCGTCAATTGGCTTCTTAGGCAAAGTCGGAACGAATTCTGCATCATTTCCGATAATATTGATAGTCGAGCTTGGCGTCCATGACCAGAAGGTAGAACCCACTCCCTCCTCCGACTGGAAGCCTACCTGCCCGCCATAGGACTCGGCAAGCGCCTTCACAATAGAGAGTCCCAAGCCTGATCCCTGTGCGAACTCATCCAGCTTTTCAAACCGTTGAAAGACTTTATTCTTTTTATTTTCGGCAATACCTATACCTGTGTCGGAGACATATACTTTGATGCCGCCATTCTCTACCACATAGCCGACCTTGATATACCCTTTCTTTGTATATTTGATAGCATTAGAGACGAAATTGTTTACGACTTGAGTAAATCTGCCCTTATCATAGAATACCTCACAACTTCTGTACGGATTTTCTACCACAAGCTCTACATCCGGATTGGTAATCCTCGATCTGAAAGATTCCGACAATTCGTTGAAGTACCGGGCCATATCAAAAACTTCACGTTTTAAATCTATCATGCCTGCTTCTATTTTAGATAAATCGAGAATATCCCCTATCAAGCGAAAAAGTACCTCGTTATTGTTTGCAATTATTTTATAATATTGTGCTTTCTCTTCAGGATCATCGGTTTCGGACATCAATTCCGAAAAGCCTACTATCGCATTGAGGGGCGTCCTCAGTTCATGGCTCATATTGGCGAGGAAGGCAGATTTAAGTTTATCGGACTGTTCGGCTTTTTTTCGCATTTCCTGCAGCTCAGTATTAATCTGATGCAGATAGGTCACATCTGTGGCTATTCCGACAATAAACTTCGTCCTGCCGACCTCAATTAGTGATTTACTGATCTGCCATTTCATCGTACCGTTACCTTTGGTCTCAAAAGACGAGTTGTAAGAGACTCTGTTCTCTCCGGCAAGAAGGCGCTGATCATATTTACGGTAAAGATCGGCCGTCTCTTTGCTGTATATTTCATAGTCAGTTTTGCCTATGATATCCTCCCTTTTAACGCCAAGATTCTTACAATACATATCATTGGCCAAAATATATCTGTAATCATCATAAACATCCTTAAAATAAATTGCTCCCGGAAGCCGTTCAACGATCTCATTCAACAATTGGTTGGCGTGTTCGGCTCTCTCTTTCTCTTCGTTGATATTGTGAATCATCCTTCTTTGTTCGGTAACGTCATCCATCTCGATAATCGTACCGACATGAGTCATGTCATCATCCAAAACCGGAATTGTAGATACTTTTACGATACTGCCATTATCAAATGTAATTTCCTCGTTATTGATACATCCCGAGTTACGTGAATTCCTAAGGATACACTCAATGGTTTGATCACAGCAGCCGGACTCATTTCTATGACGGCAACAACCTTTATCGTCAAGATATACGCTCATTTGCTCCTGTTGCAATGGTGTCGCTTTGTAATTGGACCACTGCACGGTACAATCATTGGAGAAAAACAGCACTTTGCAATTAATATTATCAAGGATGATTTTATTGAGAGCACTCTGTTCCTTTAGTTTGGCATTCAGATCCAACCAGTGGCTTATATCTCTTCTGATGCCGGAATACCTTATGACTTCATCATTTTCATCCTTGATGGCAATTCCACTGACAGCACACATTGAATAATCTTCACATACCGAAAGCCTGAATCTGACCTCTACATTGATAACATCTATTTCCCTCCTGTCAACCTGACGTATTACATCTTTCACTTTTGGAACATCATCCGGATGGATAAGGGTTAAAAATGTCTCCACAGTCATATCGGAATTTGGCATAAGAGACCTCCCGTAGTAAGCACTGACAATGTGTTTATCAATATCATAGTCCCACTGAACCATATCACACAATTCATTAATTATCTGAGTCTTCAAGACAAACTCATCTATTTTCCGACGTCTGAGATAATCTTCGGTAATATCTTTCTGTGTACCGAGCAGCAAAAACACCTTACCGTCTCTCTTTTTGGTAATGACAAAACTTTCCAAATAGCGATAATCAGTATCATCCCTGTGCAGCCTGTAGCGGAAGACGCCATGGCTCTTATCTATCTTCCCTGACATAAGATCCTCAAATACAGCCTGCTGCCTGGATACATCGTCAGGATGGAGCAACAATAAATTGTCATTGACGGAAATACCGCCACCTGAAACTGTCTCTCCATAGAGGGTAAAATATTGATTTCTCTCTATATTGTACGTCCATGCCGAGATTTTTCCGGCCTCAAGTGCGAGGTTAAGTTCTTCCCGATTCTTTTCGAGAGCAAGTCTCTGTTCATACAGGGATGTTAGATCGTCCGCAACTCCCCAGACTTTTACCACTTTTCCATCCTCTATGATACCTCTGAATGACATCATGATATGAACATTCTTGCCCGTCCTGTTGGAAAGAGAGACGAATGCACTTCCGGTCTTATCCTTTCTATCAATTACGTTTTGCAGGGATTCCTTAAAATGTTCGATGCAGTCCTCGTCTAATACTGAGAGCATATCGTCATAGGAAATTATAGGCGATATAAATGATTCACCTCTCACCACGCGAAACCCTTTCTCTAAGACATTATAGCACCACACATTCATCCGTCCCGCAGAAAGTGCCATATCTAAATTATCATTGGTCTCCTCCAATTGACGATTACGGGATATAATCTCGGTGCTGTCGTGGAGACTTACCACAAATCCTCCAATCTGCCCCTCTTTGTTGCGGACGACTACACTCCTTAACTCTAAATACCTTCTTTCGAGATCATCTCCCCTAACCAAGGTGAAATTGACACTGTTGCCGGCTCTGACCTCCTCCTTAATATGCTCCGGAATATCTTCAACGTCAAAGAAATTTTTATACGGTCCCTCTCTCTTACTAACATTCCTATATAACTGCCCGGCACTGTCATTTACCTCAACAGGATCACCCTGACTGTTGTACACGATTATGCCGAATGGTATTGCAAGATTGAAAGCATTATTAAATTGAGCATCA
>JAQUYF010000019.1 GCA_028691975.1 Bacteroidales bacterium
GAGCGTAAGGTCAGATTGGGCTGTCCACGCAGAATGCTTGCTGACAGTTCTCAGGAAAAAAGTTTCGATCCATACTCTTCTGTAGCGATCGGCCTGCTGATAGAGGGCTTTGCACAGGAACCGGTATCTGTTATCACCAGAGAGGCTCCTCAAGAACAGGATAGCGGAGTCTTACCAGGATTTGAACCAATACGGGAACAGGCGACCGACAAGGCTCAGCCTGACGATAAGAAAGTGGAGAGACAGGAAAAACCGGTACAAAATACAGAAGCAAGAGTTCCTAAACCGGAAAAGAAAAAAGATAAGCGTAAAAAAGATTACTCGTCTATTATTAGAGGTCTGTTTGATTCCCCAAATGATAATGAAGCATAATACCATGGAAGAAAAAGAAAATAAAATTGACTCCCAATTTGTCCCTAAGAACTGGGAAAGGAGCGATAATATTATTACAATCATCGGCGTAGGCGGTGGTGGAAGCAATGCCGTCAACTATATGTATGCTCAGAACATACCGTTTGTCAACTTTGTAGTCTGCAACACCGACAAAAAAGCTCTGGAAATGAGCAAAGTACCTACCAAAATACAGCTTGGTCAGGTACTTACCCGCGGACTCGGAGCCGGCACAAATCCGGAAGTAGGAAAAAAGGCTGCCAAAGAGTCAATAAAAGAGATCGAAGAGGCTTTGGGAGCCGGTACCGAAATGGTTTTCATTACATGCGGAATGGGAGGCGGCACGGGTACGGGAGCTGCTCCTGTGGTTGCCGAAGTTGCCAAAAACAGAGGACTTTTAACAGTCGGAGTAGCCACTATTCCATTTAGGGACGAAGGACCTGAAGCACTGTATCGCGCAATTGAAGGGATTAAAGAGTTTAACCATCACGTTGACAGCCTTCTTATAATTGACAATGAAAAACTGTATGAAATATACGGTAACCTCAACATATTTAAAGCCTTTCCGAAGGCCGACGAAGTGCTCGCAATAGCTGTAAAGAGTATTGCCGAGATCATCACTTGCGGCGGATACATCAACATGGACTTCGCAGATGTTAAGATGGTTATGCAAAACAGTGGCATGGCCCTGATGGGACACGGATCTGCATCAGGACCGGATAGAGCTATCAAGGCAGTAGAAGAGGCATTCTCTTCTCCGCTGTTAAACGATCTGGATGTCAGCAGTGCAAAAAACGCACTTGTCAATATTACCTCCAGCGGAGAGGACGGCAAAGCACTGGAGACTGCCGAACTCTCTCAAATTATGGATTACATTAAGAAATATACCGGCCATACCAGCAATTTCAAACGCGGAGTAGTACGGGATGATTCCATAGGAGAGAACGTCAGCGTGACGATCGTTGTTACCGGTTTCGAGATGGCAAGTCTTCCTGTAATCAACGAAGACGATATAGTTAAAAACAACACAATCGAGATAAAATATGACCCGATTCCTTTCAATTCAAGAAAGCATGGTGTACCTTTGCACGCCAGTGGGACATCCCAGATTAAACGAAAAGAGCGCATTCTCGGTAAACCGGCATTGATTGTGGACACCATAGCTGAAATTGAGGCAATGGAAAGTGAAACAGCTTATATCAGAAGAGAGAGAATGTTGACTGAAGAAAAAGAACAAAAGGACAAGAATTAATATGACAAGACCTGTAAGAGTACGTTTTGCCCCAAGCCCGACCGGTCCACTTCACATGGGCGGAGTCAGGACAGCATTGTATAACTATCTGTATGCCAAGCAATCAAATGGTACCTTTGTGTTGCGTATAGAAGATACCGATTCACAAAGATTTGTTCCCGGTGCAGAAGAGTATATAATAGAAGCCCTCCGCTGGTGCGGGATTTTTCCTGACGAAGGAGTGGACGAGAATGGAAAGATGGTTGAAGAGCCATCCGAGAAGCATCCGTACGCACCTTATAGACAGTCTCAACGCCGCGGTATCTACCGCAAATACGCCGAAGAGTTGGTAAATAAAGGATACGCATACTACGCATTCGATACGGCAGAAGAGCTGGATGCTCTACGCAAGGAGGCTGAAGATAAAAAGGGAACATTTACATACAACTATGCAAGTCGCGACTTTCTCAAAAACTCCCTCACTCTCCCTGAAGATGAGGTAAGAAGGCGCGTTGAAAATGAGACAAACTGGACCATTCGTTTCAAAATACCTGAAAACAGAACTGTGAAAATGAACGATCTCATCAGAGGTGATATCGAAGTAAACAGCAATACGTTGGATGATAAGGTTTTGTGGAAAAGAATAGATGAGCTGCCAACGTACCACCTTGCAAATATTGTGGATGATCACCTGATGCAGATAACAGAGGTTATCCGTGGAGAGGAGTGGCTTCCTTCCCTCCCGCTCCACTATCTTCTCTATGAAGCTTTCGGCTGGCAAGAGAGTCAGCCACGTTTTGCACACCTTTCACTGCTTCTAAAGCCTGACGGAAAAGGCAAACTGAGCAAACGTGACGGTGACAGGCTCGGATTTCCCGTTTTTCCTCTGAAATGGATCAATGCCGAAGGAGAGATCTCCCGCGGATACCGTGAGGATGGCTATTTCCCGGATGCTTTTATCAATATACTTGCACTGCTCGGGTGGAACCCCGGCACTGAGCAGGAAATCTTCTCACTTGAAGAGTTAATCAACACATTTACCCTCGAAAGAGTAGTCAAATCGGGAGCCAAATTCAATCCTGAGAAGGCTAAGTGGTTTAACCAGGAGTATCTGAGAAAACGCACTACTGAGCAGTTAGTTGCTGATTTTAAAGCTTCCGATGCAGGAAAGTTAGTAGGCTACAATGATACCTATATCGGTGCTGTGTGTGAAGTAATACGCGACAGGGCACATTTCGTAAACGAATTCTGGGATCTGAGCAGTTTCTTCTTTGTGGCCCCTGCGTCATACGACCCTGCTTCGGTTGCCAAATTCTGGAAAGACGATATTAAAGCCGTTATTCCTCGAGTTCACAGCTTTATCTGCGAAAAAATAAATCCTTTTACCAGGGAAAATATAGAGCAGCAACTACACGAACTGATCACTTCCAATGAATGGTCGATGGGAAGGGTAATGAACACTTTGCGTCTCTTCCTTGTGGGAGAATCCAAAGGTCCTGGAGTCGCCGACATCATGTTCCTGCTCGGGAAAGATGAGGTTGACGCCCGTATTAAACGCGCACTCAATACTTTAGGATAATTCAAATTAATAGGGATATGAAAACCGTCGGAATGGCGTCTGATCACGCCGGATATGAATTGAAAGAAGCTCTCAAGCCACTCGTAGCATCTTTAGGCTACAAGATTAAAGATTTCGGAACAGATTCGACAGAAAGTATGGACTATCCGGACACCGCACATCCGTTGGGCTATGCCATTGAAAATGGAGAAGTTGACCTTGGTATCGCTATCTGCGGCTCAGGCAACGGCATCTCTATGACGCTCAATAAGCATCAGGGAGTACGGGCAGCACTATGCTGGTTACCGGAACTCGGAGCTTTGGCCCGTCAGCACAACAACGCCAATGTACTCTCACTTCCGGCCAGATTTATCACTCTCGAGACAGCCCGTGAGGTAGTAAAGGCCTTTTTTGCAGCCTCGTTCGAAGGTGGCAGACACCAGAGAAGAGTTGAAAAAATTCCCTGCAAATAATGGAGCAATACTTTATCCTCGAAGGATGCAGATTGGAAGGCATTTCCGATTACTTCGCCGCACACCTGTCTGCATCAATTGAAGATTACCCGTACGGAATAGTAATTCCCATAGAGAAGCCGTACCGCTGGACTTCGGCAGATGTGGTCAGAAAAGTTAAATTTCAGCTTCAGAAGCATTTTCATCTGAAAAATCTCAAAGTCGGACATGCCGGAACCCTTGATCCGCTCGCAACCGGACTGCTTGTAATTTGCGCCGGCAAAGCCACAAAAATCTCGGAAGAGCTGCAATCCCATGAGAAGGAATATGTTGCAGAAATAGAATTCGGCGCTACAACACCATCATACGATCTTGAGCAGGGAATAAATCAGTTTTTTCCCTACACTCATATCACTCGTGAAAAAGTAGCTGCGGTTCTCAGACAATTCATCGGAGAACAAGAGCAAGTCCCTCCTCTCTTTTCCGCAAAAATGGTGGGAGGTCTAAGAGCGTACGAATATGCTCGCGCCGGAGAGCCGATAGAACTCAAAACTTCCGTCATTACAATTTACGAGATAGAACTGCTCTCATTTACACCCGGAATGGATGTGGAGCAACAAATTACAACGGCAATTCCTGCTGCAGCTCAAAACGGAAACTCTGCAGAAGCTAATAATCGAACCGATTACCTGTATCAAAGATCGGAAGAAGGTGGAAAAAGCCTGGAAAGCCCGCGTCCGAGGGCTGTGATTCGCATCAAATGCAGCAAGGGAACATACATTCGCTCGCTGGCACGAGACCTTGGACTTGCTCTTGAAAGCGGAGCATATCTAACCTCGCTTAAACGTACGGCTTCCGGTATTTTTAAACTTTCAGAATAATTTTTTAGTTTTTTTGAAACTTTTTTAGATTTTATACGTATAATAGTTGTTTTGTCGTGATTTTGACAAAGTGCAGTTAACGACCTGCAACATTTTACATATAAATAAAAAAGCGTACATGAAACTATCACAGTTTAATTTTACACTACCTCACAATCTTATCGCCAAATACCCGTCAAACCAAAGAGATGAAGCCAGAATGATGGTCCTCCACAAAGATACGGGAGAGATTGAACACAAAATTTTTAAAGACATTATAGATTATTGCCGGGAAAAAGACCTCTTCGTCTTCAATGATACAAAAGTATTTCCGGCAAGATTAAATGGCAATAAAGAGAAAACAGGTGCGGAAATCGAAGTATTTCTACTCCGCGAACTCAACAAAGATCAGCGTCTTTGGGACGTATTAGTCGATCCTGCCAGAAAGATTAGAATCGGTAATAAACTATACTTCGGGGAAAACGATGCACTGGTCGCAGAAGTGATAGACAATACCACCTCGAGAGGACGTACTTTGCGTTTCCTTTATGACGGTCCCTACGAAGAGTTCCGTCAGACACTTTACAATCTTGGTGAACTCCCTATTCCAAAATGGATTCGCCCTAAGGCTGAAGAGATTGACAACGAGAGATTTCAGACAATTTATGCCAAAAACGAAGGTGCAGTTGCTACTCCTGCTGCCGGCTTGCATTTCAGCAAAATTCTCTTCAAAAAGATGGAAATTAAAGGGGTTGAATCGACCTTTCTTACCTTACACATGGGCAACGCGCATTTCCACACAGTGGATGTAGAAGACCTCTCAAAGCACAAAATGGATTCTGAGCGGCTTATTATCTCCGAGGAGACCGCCGAAGCGGTAAACGAGGCTAAGCACAACGGTCATAAAGTCTTCTCAATCGGCATCACAACATTGAGAGCACTGGAAACATACGTAACAACCACCAAAGAGATCAGACCTTTCGACGGATGGACCAACAGGTTTATCTTCCCTCCTTACCAATTTTCCATCCCGGATGCACTTGTCTCAAACTTCCACCTGCCTCTCTCCACAATGCTTATGAATGTGGCTGCATTCGGCGGGTATGACTATGTCATGAAGGCGTACAAAGTTGCAGTCGAAGAAGGTTATCAGTTCGGTACATACGGTGATGCAATGCTGATCATTTAACAATTTTTTAAAAATTGTTTTTTTGGTATCCAATATCGGATCTCTCTCCATACTTTAGAGCAAAAAAAGAACATGGAGAGAGATTTTTTATTGTATGCCTGTGCCCTGAACAGGATTTTGGCATATAACTGCCGGTTATCCAGGCAATTAGTAGACTCATTTGAACACATTGGAGATATCTTCTCCCTATCTGAAGGGCAACTTCGAGAATTGATGCCGCGCGGAGAGAACTATATCAGAGAAATACTCAATCCGAACTCCCTGGAATGGGCATTTAAGGAGATTGCATGGGCTCGCCAATACGCGGTGCAACTGCTGTACCTGTACGATGACAAGTACCCGTACAGGCTGAGAGAGTGTCCCGATGCCCCACTTATGCTGTACTACATAGGCAACGCCAACCTCAACATGCAAAAAGTACTCTCCATAGTGGGCACAAGGAGAGCTTCCCCCTACGGTAAAGAGAGTTGTCGCAAGATAGTGGAGCAGATCTCACTCAACGAGGAGAAAACATTGATTGTAAGCGGTTTGGCCTTTGGCATAGATGCAGTGGCCCATAAAAGTGCAATCGAATTCGGATTGCCCACAATAGCAGTACTTCCTACCGGTGCCGACTCAATTTATCCCTCAATGCATCGCGGCCTTGCCATGCAGATTATTGACAACGGAGGCCTGATTACCGACTTTCCTACACTTACAGGGGCACAAAAGGCCAATTTTGTGCGTCGCAACAGAATCATTGCAGGTATGGCTGACGCTACGCTTCTGGCCGAATCCTTTGCTCATGGCGGAGGTCTTATAACCACCGCTCACGCAAGTTCCTACTCCAGAGAGGTATTTGCCGTTCCCGGACGGCTCACGGACAGTTCATTTGCGGGATGCAACAAGATCATCGCCTCAAATGTGGCAAACATTGTAACCGCTCCGGAGAGTATAGAGCGGGTAATGTGCTGGTCCCCTGTACACAAAGCCCCAAGGCAGGCAAGCCTTTTCAAAGATGAATACAACCAGGAAAAGAAAGCTATAATCAAGGCACTCGGGCGTTCACCGATGAACATTGAAGAGATATTGACAATCACAAATATACCTGTTTCGGAGTTAAACGTTAATCTGGTTGAGTTGGAAATGGATGGAGTTATCTCCGTTTCCGGTGGAAATAATTACACTTTACTCGATTTTATGTAAATTTGCAATCGGATTTTCAACTTTGTGCATGAACGAATTTATCGACACCCACTCTCACCTCTACGATGCAGCCTTTGATGAAGATTTTGATCATGCCGTATCACGTGCACGCAAACAGGGAGTTGTCAAGTGCATCTTTCCTGCCATAGACAGCTCCTCATACGAAGCAATGGCAGGCAGATCGGACGCACTGCCGGATTTCGCATTCCCCTGCATAGGCCTTCATCCTACCTCCGTAGCCGACAACTGGGAAGAGGAGATGACCTTTGTACGAAGCAAGATAAAGGAAAGAAAGTTCTATGCCGTTGGAGAGATCGGGATAGATGAATACTGGTCGAAAGATTTTCTGCCTCAGCAGAAAAGAGTATTCGCCGAACAGATAGAACTTGCCGCCGAATACAACCTGCCCATTATCATCCACTCTCGCGAAGCCACTGAAGATATATTCAACACCCTTGAGGAGACTAAAGGTATCCCTGTAAAAGGCACATTCCATGCATTTTCTGGAAGTTATGAGACATATAAGAGAATCCTGACTTTCGGAGATTTCAAAATAGGCATAGGTGGCGTGCTGACCTACAAAAACGCAGGCATAGCCTCCGTACTGGAGAAAATGTCGATGGATGACATTGTACTTGAGACCGACTGTCCATGGCTGACACCCGCCCCATTCAGAGGAAAAAGAAATGAATCATCCTATATTGCCATCATTGCAGAGAAGGTTTCTCAAATCAAAAATGTACCTTTGCATGATGTTGCGCTTAAAACAACCTGTTCCGCTCAACAATTGTTTAATTTGCATGACTCTTAAACCATGAATCGCTCAATTCTGCTTATCTACACCGGAGGTACAATCGGGATGAAACAAGACCCCGAAACATTGCTGCTCAAGCCGTTTAATTTTGATCAGATAATGGAAGAAGTGCCTGAACTCAAGAAATTCGGTTACAATATAGACTCGTACTCATTCACTCCTGCAATCGACTCTTCGGACGTAAAAGTTGAATTTTGGATTGACCTGGCGCGGCTGATTCAGGCTAATTACGACAAATATGACGGCTTTGTAGTGCTGCACGGGACCGACACTATGGCCTATTCGGCCTCTGCACTGAGTTTTATGCTTGAAGATCTGGAAAAGCCTGTGATCTTCACAGGAAGCCAGCTTCCCATCGGAATGCTTCGCACTGACGGCAAAGAAAATTTGATCTCATCCATAGAACTTGCCGCTGACCATAATGATGCCGGAAGGGCTTACGTACCGGAAGTATGCATATATTTTGAAAGTCAACTCTACCGAGGCAACCGGACGACCAAGTACAATGCCGAGAATTTCAGAGCTTTCCGCAGCGCGAACTACCCCGTTCTCGCGGATGTGGGTATTCACATAAAATATAATACATCCGTGATTGAATATCCGGCACAGTGGGGCAAAAAGTTAAAAATCCATACAGAGCTTGACACAAATGTGGCAATTCTTAAAATTTTTCCGGGAATCGGAAAAGAATATGCAGACGCGGTTCTAAGCACCAAAAATATGCGGGCACTCGTACTGGAAACTTTCGGCTCGGGCAATGCTCCGTCATCCGAATGGTTCCTGGATAGAGTAAGGCAATGCGTAGACTCCGGTGTAGTTGTAGTCAATGTAACTCAATGCCTTGCAGGTAAAGTTGACATGGGCACATACGCCAACGGAGCGGGCCTTAGGGAGATAGGTGTGATAAGCGGATATGATATCACTACAGAGTCCGCACTGACCAAATTATTTTTCCTGTTGGGAGCATATCGGGAAAGAAATGCCGTTGTAAATGGTATGTTAACGGATATTAGAGGAGAAATTTCGGACAATTAATTGTATTTCTAAAAATAATTGCTAAATTGCACGATATTTTGGATATCAAAATAAGAAAACTATAACTATTTAATACATTGTTTAATAATTAATTACAAAAAACGTATGAAAAAAATTTTCATGTTTTTGGCAGTTATCGGGCTTTTGACCGTTTCTGCTCAGTTCCAAAAAACCTATGCGCAGGATGCGACTGCCACTACTGAAGAAGTTGCTACCGTTGCAGAAGATCAGGTAAATCCGTTTACTGATAACGTTAATGATGGCGAACCTTTACATCAGCAGTTAAAACGATATTTTATTGAAGGTGGTGCCGGATTTATGGCTACGATTTTGTTGTGCTTGATCTTCGGTCTTGCTATCGCAATTGAGAGAATTATCACCCTTAGTATGGCTCAGACCAATACCAAAAAACTTCTTGAGAAAGTTGAGAAAGCTTTACAGAAAGAAAATGGTGTTGAAGCTGCCAAGAAAGTTTGCCGTGAGACTTCAGGTCCTGTTGCAAGTATTTTCTATCAAGGTCTGCTCCGTATGGATCAGGGCATTGAAACAGTTGAAAAATCTGTTACTTCATATGGTTCAGTTCAAATGGCTCAGTTGGAGAATGGTCTTTCATGGATTACGCTGTTCATCTCTATCGCCCCTATGTTGGGCTTCATGGGTACTGTTATCGGTTTGATTCAGGCATTCGATGCTATTGAGGTTGCCGGTGATATTTCTCCGACCTTGGTTGCTTCAGGTATGAAAGTTGCGTTGATTACTACCGTTGGTGGTTTGATCGTTGCTATTATCCTTCAGATTTTCTATAACTATTTGATCTCTAAAGTTAGCTCTATCGTTATTTCAATGGAAGATGCTTCCATCTCTTTAATTGACCTTTTAGTTAAATATACTAAATAATTATCATGAAAGTATTAAAATATATTGAATATATATTACTTGCTCTTTCACTGATTCTAATTGTCGCTTTCATGGTCAATATCCCGAAAACGACCGAGGCTCCGATGATGGATATTGCTCTCTATTGGGCATATCTCCTCCTTTTTGCGGCTATCATTTTGATCCTGTTCTTCATTTTGAAGGGCTCGTTCAGCACAAAGAAAGGCATTATCACCCTTGTAGTATTAGTTGTTGGAGTTATTGTAATTGTCGGTGGCGCATATTTGCTGGCACCGGGTACTCCTATTGAGACAAAGGTTCAGACTACTGAATCCACATTAAAAATTACCGACACTGCACTCTATATTACATATTTCGCTTTAGGCGTAGCTATTCTTGCTGTAATATGGACAAGTGTCAGAAACGCAATTAGAAACAGATAATCACAATGGCAATAAGAAAGACTCCCGAAATAAACGGTGGATCTATGGCGGATATTTCCTTCCTGATCTTGGTGTTCTTTTTGATGGTTTCGACTATGGACAAGGAAGAAGGTCTGTCAAGACGTCTTCCGCCGCTACCTTCTGAGGATCAGAAAGTAGAAGACCAGAAAGTCAACCGTCGTAACATCATTCAGGTTAAGATCAATTCCAACGATAGATTGTACGCCGGAAGTGAAATGATGGATGTCAGCCAGCTGAAAGATAAGATTAAAGAATTTTTGACTAATCCTTACGATGATCCTACTCTTCCCGAAAAGGAGATGAGGGAGATTGCAGGTTTAGGACAATATCCCGTATCCAAAGGTGTTATTTCTCTACAGAATGACCGTGGAACAAGCTACAGTAAATATATAGAAGTTCAGAACGAGCTTGTCAAAGCTATTAATGAACTTCGTGACCAATTCGCAATGCAACAGTACGGCAAGAAATTTATAAAACTTGACGAAACCAAGCAGGATATTGTACGTAAGGCTATTCCTCAGAGTATTTCTGAAGCGGAACCTAAAGATGTCAAAAAGAAATAGGAGGTATCAGTATGGCTAGATTTATTAAAAATGATAAAAAAGAGACACCGGCAATCAGTACAGCTTCCCTTCCGGATATTGTATTTATGATGTTGATGTTCTTCATGGTGTCAGTTAGTATGCGTAGCACTGACCGTATGGTTCAGGTTAGAGTCCCTCAGGCAACGGAAGTTGCCAAGTTGGAGAGAAAAGAGCTTTGCTCTTACATCTACATTGGTACTCCTACTCAGGCATATCAGGCTCAATATGGTACGGAATCGCGTATTCAGCTTAATGACTCATTCAGAAATACTGATGAGATCAGAGACTTTATCGCAGCTGAGCGTGATAACTTATCCGAAGTGGACCGTCCATTTATGACAGTATCTATTAAAGCAGACCAGGATACCCGTATGGGTATTATCACTGACGTTAAGCAACAGCTCAGACGTTGTTCAGCTTTGAAGATTATGTACGGCGCACGTAAAGCAGGTAAAGCAAAGTAAATGTTTTACCATTGATTAAGAAAGGGTGACCTTAGTGTCACCCTTTCTTATAAATATACCACATAAAATGAAACAACTAATCAAATTATCAGTATCACTCATTTTGTCACTCGCAATGCTCTCTTCTTGCAGCGAGCAAAAGGCAAAATACGTTTTTTTATTTATCGGTGACGGTATGGGATTTTCCCATGTGGCAGTAACAGAGGCTTATTTAGCTACCGAAAAGGGAGAAATAGGTTCTGAACCGCTCAATTTTTCAAAATTTCCGGTCCTCGGTATTGCGACTACCTACTCTGCAAGTAACTACATAACTTGCTCCTCTGCTGCAGGAACGGCACTCAGCACCGGTTATAAGACCAACAATGGTATGCTGGGCGTACTTCCGGACTCTACCAACTTACAAAGCATCACATATAGGCTGCACGACGCAGGCTATAAAATAGGTATCATGACGACTGTGACCATTGATCACGCCACTCCTGGTGCCTTTTATGCAAACTCTGTTGCAAGAAGTGACTACTACGGCATAGCCAATCAGCTTTCAAAGACAGGATTTGAATTTTTCGGAGGTGGAGGCTTTTACGATCCTCTCGGCGAAAATGACGGGGAAAAATCCGCTTATACAACTACCGAAGAGGCCGGCTATACCATAACATACGGCCTGGACGATTTCAACGCAAAGAAGGCCGCCAACACAAAGTTCTTAATGCTTCAGGAGAGGGGAAAAGAGGATAATATTCTTCCTTACGCATTTGAGAGAGGTGAAAATGACCTCACACTTTCTCAAGTCGTTAACGCTGCCATAGAAGTACTTGACAATGAAAAAGGATTTTTCATGATGGCCGAAGGCGGAAAAATTGACTGGGCAGCCCACTCAAATGATCTTCCCAATACCATTTTCGAAACAATCGATATGGCTGATGCTATTGAAGTAGCCTATCAGTTTTATTTAAAGCATCCTAAGCAGACTTTGATAATCGTAACGGCTGACCACGAAACAGGTGGTATTTCCGTAGGAAGAGGAAAGGGATATTCACTCTATCTCAACCATGTGGACTCGATCAAGGCTCAGAAGAGTGACGTAAGTATTGCAACTTATATGAACGATAAGACAGCCCTCGACTCACTTTCAATAGTATCAAAAATTGGCTGGACTACCACTTCCCACACAGGTGGAGGTGTCCCGGTTTATGCCATCGGTGCCCACAGCGATCTGTTTGCAGGGAGGATGGACAATACGGAAATTCCTCATAAGATCTGCGATGCCATGGGTGTGAAATTTTAATCTGAAACTCGTTACTACTAAACTTATTAACTTATGAAACGCTTACTCTCTACCCTTTTCGCATTAATTCTCGCAATGACTGTATGCTGCTCGCAGGAGCTACCAAAGCGTGAATTCAGAGGAGCATGGCTCCATATTGTCGGGAATCAGAAGATTAAAACTATGTCTATGGAACAAATCCAAACATGGTTTATCAACACTCTGGACACTCTGCAAATGACCGGCTGCAACGCCGTCATCTTTCAAATCAGACCGCAAGCTGATGCCTTTTATAAATCAGAACTGGAGCCTTGGACAAGATTTTTGACGGGAGAGCAGGGAGTAGCACCGGATCCGCTATGGGATCCGCTTGAATTTATGATAGAGGAGTGCCATGCACGCGGCATGGAGCTACATGCATGGCTCAACCCCTATCGTGTCACCTCCAATGACGAGGAGGTTTTATGCAAGGATCACCTCTATTACAAAAAGCCATATTTGTTCAAAAGGTATGGCAAACAACTTTTCTTCGACCCGGGCGAACCTGAGGCCATTGAGCATACTGTCAATGTAATAGCAGACATTGTTACACGATATGATGTGGATGCCATCCATTTTGATGACTACTTTTACCCGTATCCTGTCAAGTATGAAGAGTTCCATGATGATGATTCCTTCGTAAAATATGCCAAAGATCAGGGCTTTGAGTATTGGCAGAAGAACGACTGGCGCAGAAATAACGTTGCCACTCTAATGCACAAAATCAATGACACCATCAAATCCATCAAACCCTGGATAAGATTTGGTATCTCACCTTTCGGCATCCACCGCAATTTGTCGGAGACTCCGGACGGAAGTGGTAGCAATACAAACGGGCTATCCAATTATGAAGCCTTATTTGCAGATGTCCCTGATTGGGCCGAAAAGGGCTATATCGACTATATCGTTCCTCAGATTTATTGGAAAATTGGTTTTAAAGTAGCTGATTATGAAATACTTATCAATTGGTGGAATGATAGTAACTTCAAGGGACAGTTGTACATAGGTCAGAATATTTCCACATTTGATGCTCCCGATCTTGTCAATCCGAATACCACACAGATGGCTCGAAAGATGGAGTTGGTCCGCACTCTTCCAAATGTGGACGGAAATGTATGGTGGCCGGGCTGGTCTATTGAAAAAAATCATCTTTCAATTGCAGACTCACTCAGCCAAAAATATCAGAAAAATTTAGCTCTGATACCTGCCTATACTGACATTGATACAATTGCTCCGGATGCCGTAACTTCACTTAAAGTCAAAAGCAAACGTATTGTCTGGAAAGCCGTTGAAACCGACGACGTAATGCAGCAGGTTCACTTTTACATAGTATATCGATTCCCTGCTAAAGGAGTCGTTGATCTTTCTGACAGTCAATATATAGTCGGTATCACAAGAGAGCCGTCATACAAGCCTGCAGACAAGCGCAGCAAAAAGTACAAATATGTGGTTACGGTCGTTGACAAATGCTGGAACGAAAGCGAAGCCTCCGCTCCTTTAATTTGGTAGATTATCGACGATTGAATACCTTTGTAAGTCATTATACAATCAATCATGGAAAGAATTAAAGTCAAACAATTATTGCAGCAACAATCGGGCAGTGAAGTAAATGCCAAAGGTTGGGTGAGAACTAAAAGAGGAAACAAAAATGTTACATTCATCGCTCTGAATGACGGATCTACCATTAACAGTATCCAAATTGTGTGTGAGACTGCAAAATTTGATGAAGAACTTTTAAAGAAAATAACCACAGGTGCATGCATCTCCGTTGTCGGCAATTTAGTGGATTCAGTGGGTGGAGGACAATCCGTTGAGATTCAAGCCAAAGATATTGAAATACTTGGAGTAGCAGACCCTGACACCTACCCTCTCCAAAAGAAAGGGCACAGTATGGAGTTTTTAAGAGATATTGCGCATTTGCGTCCACGCACCAATACTTTCGGCGCTATCTTTAGAATTCGCCACGCAATGGCATTTGCCATTCACAAATTTTTTAATGACAAGGGATTTGTCTATCTGCACACACCTCTGATCACTGAGTCGGACTGCGAGGGTGCCGGAGCAATGTTCCAGGTGACCACTCTTGACCTCAACAATATTCCCAAAAAAGAGGACGGTTCCGTAAATTATGACGAAGACTTTTTCGGACACTCTACGGCTCTTACTGTAAGTGGCCAGCTTGAGGGTGAGCTCGGAGCTATGGCGCTTGGAGAGATTTACACTTTCGGACCTACTTTCCGTGCCGAAAATTCCAATACTCCACGTCACCTTGCCGAGTTCTGGATGATTGAGCCTGAAATGGCCTTCTACGAGATTAAAGACAATATGGATTTGGCAGAGGAGTTTATCAAATATTTGATCAAATATGCGCTCGACAACTGCGGAGACGACCTCAAATTCCTGAACGATATGTTTGATAAAGAACTTATCACTCGGCTTGAGAATGTTGTGAATACTGAATTCGTACGCTTGGCATATACTGAAGGGGTAGATATTCTGCTCAAGTCAGGCGAGAAGTTTGAATTCCCTGTTTACTGGGGAGTTGATCTGCAGAGTGAGCACGAAAGATATCTTGTAGAGAAACATTTTGGCAAGCCTGTTATTTTAACCGACTATCCAAAGGAAATTAAAGCATTCTACATGAAGCAAAACGATGACGGCAAGACTGTCAGAGCGATGGATGTGCTATTCCCAAAGATTGGGGAGATCATCGGCGGTTCCGAGAGAGAAGCCTCTTACGACAAGCTCATGACAAGAATAAAAGAATTAAATATGGCTACAGACAATCTTTGGTGGTATTTGGATACACGCAGATTTGGCTCTGCTCCGCACAGTGGCTTTGGCCTCGGCTTTGAAAGGCTGTTGCTTTTTGTTACGGGCATGACCAATATCCGAGACGTGATACCTTTCCCAAGAACCCCTAAGAGTGCCGATTTTTAAAAAACAATTATGCTGATAATAGGTATTGCCGGTGGTACCGGATCCGGAAAAACAACAGTCGTACAGAAGATTGTTGAACGTATGAAAGGTGATGTTGTGGTTATTCCACAAGATTCTTATTACAAAGATCAGAGTCATCTTCCATTAGAGGCGCGTCAAGAGCTTAACTTCGACCATCCTGATGCAATTGACTTCGATCTCTTAGTCGATCAACTCAAGCAACTGAAAAGCGGAATGACTATCGATCAGCCGGTTTACTCTTACCTTACATGTTCCAGATCAAAGGCTGAAACGGTAAAAGTTGATCCGGCTCACATCATCATTGTTGAGGGTATTCTTATTTTCACTTGCAAAAAGCTCATAGATCAACTCGACATTAAAGTTTACGTTGATGCTGATGACGATGACAGACTTATGAGAGTTATTGCCAGAGACATAATGGAAAGAGGAAAAAGTGTTGAAAAGGTGTTGGACCGCTACGAAAAGACCGTAAAGCCGATGCACCTTCAGTTTATTGCGCCAAGCAAGCGTTATGCCGACATTATTGTACCTCAGGGAGGGCACAATGAAGTTGCCATCAACATTCTTCTGGCTACAATTGAAAAAGCTCTGAAAGAGAAAAAATAACCACGATACAAATGAAGTGGAAAGATCAATCAACTGATAAGAAGGTCGGTCTCTATCTGACCGTATCTGTTCATTTGATCTTACTTATCATATTACTCCTGACCGGCATTCATTCAATTGTCAGTCGGGAGTCTTCATTTGTGCTGGACTTCACCAAGCAAGAGCAAATTGAGCAGGAGCAGAAAGACATCGAGTTTAAGGAGAATGTCAGCAAAGAACTGGATGAGATGCTGTCTACACCCAATCGCTCAAAAATTCGCAACGTGGCTGTAGATGCTTCAAGCAACCTGAAAGACGACCGCTACAACAATCCGCAGGAGATCTATAACGACGCAAAAGAGTTGCAAAAGAAGCTTGATGCCGCCAAAAAAGATGCTCTCGCTCAAGAGAAGGATCAGGAAAATGTCGATTTGGGAAGCAATACAAAGGATGATGCGAAGTCAAAATCCGTCACATATAAAGGACCGTCGGTCATCTCCTACACTATTGACGGCAGAAAAGCACAGTTTCTGCCCGTTCCGGCCTATAAAGGGTATGGTTCAGGAGATGTTTATGTTCAGATTATTGTCAACCAAAAAGGGAGGGTAATTGACGCCGCCGTAATCGCATCGGCATCCTCATCAGATACATCATTGAGAGAATTTGCAATTGAGGCCGCAAAACGTTCCCGCTTTTCGGCCTCATCAACTGCACCTGCCCGTCAAACGGGAGAAATCGTCTACCGCTTTATTGGACAGTAGCCCTGTTCTCAAGAGCTTTCTGCGTTACGTTGTCCAAAGTCAAATATATCGGATAAAAACCCTCATTGTCCATCGGTGTGTATCTTCCGATAAGGGCACGCAACTGAGTTACCATTATGTCGCCTGAGATTTTCCACTCATCATCTTTTGGAACGACCTCTTTTACTTTGGCGTAAGCCAAAAAGCCGGTACCAAGATCGAGTTTATCCAGAAAGACATTCAAATCATTCATTGTATGTATGTTGCGCAAGGCTTTTCTATTTTTATCAGCCAACTCATTTGCATATTTGATAAGCAAACTCTGTCTGTTGCAATTCACCATAAAGTCGGTAACACCCACAGTATCAATAGGAACGAAAATATCAGGAACAATACCGCCACCGCCATAGACCGTTTTCCCCTTAGGCGTTGTAAACCTGAGTGAATCATTAACTTTAATACTATCCGCACTCATCATCTCTCCATGAACATATCTCTCGTATATGTCAGCGTAATAATCATCACTGTAAGGCTTTTGGATGCATCTGCCGGTAGGAGTGTAAAAACGCGCTACTGTCAGACGTATTCCGGATCCGTCTGAGAAGAAGACAGGATCCTGTACAAGCCCCTTTCCGAAAGACCTCAACCCGATAATAGTACCGCGGTCATTGTCCTGCATGGCTCCGGCAAATATTTCACTCGATGAGGCCGAACCTTCATTAATCAGGACTGCAAGCTCAAGATCCTGGCACCCGCCGTGTCCGTCTGCCGTAAAGTCCTGTCTCGGTCTGTTGCGACCCTCCATATATACAACCAACTCCCCTTTCTTTAAAAACTCGTTAGATAGACGAAGAGCCTGATCCAGGTAACCTCCCGGATTATCTCTAAGGTCGAAAATAAGTTTCTTTATACCTTTATCCCGCAGCAAAGACATCGCGGTTAGAAATTCGTAATGACTCGTTTTTGAGAACTTTGACAGTTTCATATATCCGGTGGTATCATTAATCATAAATGATACATCTATACTGTTCAACGGAATTTTGCCTCTGACGATATTAAACGATACCGGCTTGGCAGCCCCCTCTCTTTTGACGGTAATCTCAACTTTAGAACCCTCCTTGCCACGCATATACAACATCATTGAATCCTGCGGCATCTTAACGCCCGCAATTGTGACGGTATCGACTTTCACAATCCTGTCCCCGGTCATAAGGCCCGCTTTTTCAGATGGCCCTCCTACAATCACGTTGGTAACAATCGCAGTATCATTCGGGACATTAAACTGTATCCCTATTCCACCGAAGCCACCCTGAAGGGACTCCTCTGATTCCTTCAACTCTTGAGGTGGAAGATAGACAGAGTGCGGATCAAGCTGAGACATAATATCGGGAAGGATATCCTCGGTTACTTTATCATAATCTATTGCGTCAACATAATCCTTATCGACACAATTCAGTATGAGCATCAGTTTGGCCCAGTTGCTGTCAACTCCGGAGAGGTTTACCACATTTTTACGGTTACCTACTCTGATAATCAGTACAACGAGAAGCACAATAGTAACACCCCACGCTGCAATTCTTAAAAATTTAGAAAATTTACTGTCCATAGCTTAATATTTTACAACTTCAATTCCTGCTTTTTTCAGGAGTTCCACTCCATCCATTATTCTGTATTCATCCTTATATACGACTCTGATGATGCCGGCCTGAATTATCAATTTGGCGCACTCAAGACAAGGTGCCGCAGTTATGTATAGCGTAGCTCCGAGGCTGCTGTTACCGCTCTTTGCCACCTTGGTAATCGCATTTGCTTCAGCATGAAGCACGTATGCCTTCGTATTACCGTCTTCATCTTCGCATACATTCTCAAATCCGGAAGGTGTACCATTGTATCCGTCCGAAATAATCATTCTATCTTTCACTAAGATAGCTCCTACCTGTCTTCTGACACAGTATGAGTTCTTCGCCCAGACTGAAGCCATCTCAAGATAGCTCCGGTCAAACTTATTTGACTTTTCATTAGTGTCCATTCTTGGATTCTGTTGATTGTGTTCTTTGGTATAAATAACGTTTTATGCTCTTTTTAGGAGTCTTTTCAAACTCCTCCGGAAAAATTTCAACACTTGCAATTTTACAATAATTCGGCAACTCAAGGTTTGCAAGTTGTATGCCCTCTTTTAACTGTTCCATAAGTTTTTCTTGAGTCAGGTTCTCCTCTTCCATCTGCTCAAAATCAGGATAGATTAGGGCCTTCAGCTGTCCATTATCCTCTATGACAAGGGATTCTATTACGTACGGCAGGTTATTCAGACTGCTTTCTATCTCTTCAGGGTAAATATTTTGTCCGGATGGACCAAGTATCATGCTCTTACTTCTCCCCTTCAGGAAAAGATACCCGTCCGAATCCATAATACCCATATCCCCCGTGCGGAACCAGCCTCCTTTAACAAAGGCCTCGTTGGTAGCTTCCCTGTTTTTATAATATCCCGTAAACAGGTTATCTCCTTTGACAAGAATTTCACCGGGGATCTTTTTAGGATCCTTTGAATCTATCTTGATCTCCATACGTGGGGCAGCCTTGCCGCAAGAGAAGAGTTTAGTCTTGGTCCATGGCACGTATGTTATAATAGGAGCACACTCTGTCATCCCATATCCTATTGTAAATGGAAAATTTATCTTTTTAAAGAAAGCCTCAGCCTCTTTGTTGAACGCCGCCCCTCCTATGATAACCTCTTTGAAGTTACCGCCAAAGGCATTCATCAGATTCTGAAGTATCTTCTTTTGGATCATCGTATCCAGCACGGGGATAGTCAACAACATTTTTATCCTCTTCTTGCCGATAAACGGTAAAAGCATATTTTTGTATATCTTCTCAATAACTAACGGCACTGAGATGATAATATCAGGCTTAATCTCACCCAAGGCTTCGAGTATCACTCTCGGACTCGGCACTCTGGTCAGGAAGTGTACGTGCGCGCCTATGGTCATTTCAAAGAGGAACTCGAACATCATTCCATACATGTGTGCGGAAGGGAGCATTGCAACCACATTGGAAGTATTATTCAGATGAGGCTCTACCGCTCCGGAAAATAATATGTTTGAATAAAGAGCCCTATAAGGTATCATAACCCCTTTAGAAAAGCCAGAAGTGCCTGAAGTATAATTAATTAAAGCCAATTCATCAGGAGAGTCTTCATAATAATGCAAGTCATTGGAAGTAAATCCGTCAGGGAAATTGGCACTGAAAAGCTCCTCCACCCTACTGTTAATCGTAGCGATGGAAACATTATTTGAACAGTGTATTGAGAAGTCATTCAGATTGACGATTGCCTCCAGATCAGGCATCTCAGACTCAGTAAGTGTCTCTATGATAGAACTGCCTGCAAACAAAATTCTTGAATCGGAATGATTGACAAGATAATGTATATTACTTGGCTTAAATTCATGTAAAATTGGAACAGGTACCGCCCCATAAGTCATTACTGAGAGGAAAGAAACGCCCCAGTTAGCCTGATTTCTGGAGCAGATTGCAACTTTATCTCCCTTATTGAGCCCCGTCTCTTTAAAGACGAGATGCATCTTTTCAATCATCCGAGCCACATCTCTGTAGTAGAGAGTGACACCATTGAAGTTGGATAGTGCCGGACGATTCCAATTTTTCTTAAAACTTTCTTCAAAAAGCCTGTTTACTGATTTTTTCAAAATTACACCTGTGTAGCGGGACAAATGGTCCTCTATTTCACCTTTAATATTCAATTTCATTTTTCTCAATATTCTCTATGAAAAGTCTTGCAACTCACATAAATGAGAGTAAAGTCCGTGCTTGGCGATCAATGTTTCATGGGTACCTCTCTCCACAATGCGGCCTTCCTTAATTACAACTATCTCGTCGGCATACCTGATGGTGGAAAGCCTGTGAGCTATCACCAAAGAGGTTCTGTTTTGCATCAGTTTTGTAAGCGCATCCTGGACAAGTCTTTCACTTTCAGTATCAAGTGCTGACGTAGCCTCATCCAGGATCAGAATCGGAGGATTTTTGAGCACAGCTCTGGCAATTGCTATTCTCTGACGCTGACCTCCGGAAAGTTTGGCCCCGCGATCTCCAATATTTGTCTGATAACCATCCCCCATTTGGGAGATAAACTCATCGGCATTGGCAATCTTTGCAGCCATTCGCACCTCCGACTCGGACACATCCTCCATACCGAATGTTATGTTGTTGTAGACAGTATCATTAAACAGTATGGCCTCCTGTGTAACTATACCCATGAGCGATATGAGATCCGATAACTTATAATTGCGTATATCTGTACCATCCACCTGAATGGAGCCTCCGGTTACATCCCAAAAACGGGGCAAAAGATCTGCCATAGTAGACTTTCCGGCTCCGGACGGCCCGACTATAGCAACCATTTTTCCCTTCGGAATTTCGAGATTAATGCCCTTTAAAACAGGTTCCGAGCTATATGAAAAATCCACATTATCATACTTTATGGAGTGTTCAAAAGACTCTATCTCCACAGGATGATCTATCTCTTTAATGTCAGATTCCACATCAAGTATGTCAAATATTCTCTGGCCGGAAACCAAACCTCTCTGCACATTTGCGTATGCATTGGAAATAGCTTTTGCCGGCTCCAGGACCTTCCAGTAAAAGCCGATGTAAACTATAAATTCAGGCCATGTCAGACCTAAATTGCCGTGAAGATTAAGCCAGCCGCCATAGAGCAGTACGATAGCTGCAACCGAAATTCCCAGGAACTCTGATGTAGGAGAGGCAAGTTCCTGACGGTTAAAGATAGCACGTCTCAACTTACGGTGAGTTTCATTAGTTTCATCAAACTTCTTCTCGACATACTTTTGAGCGTTGAATGCCTTGATAATTCTCGATCCGGAAATGGCCTCTTCATATTGACTCAACAAATTGCCCATCAGTGCCTGTGTCTCTTTTGAACCCTTTCTGAGATACCTCGTAATACGAGTAATCACGATAGCTGAAAATGGAAGAGCCACGAGTGAAACCAGTGTCAGCCTCGGGGACATGTAGATCAGCATTGCCAAAAATCCGATGACCAGCAGCGGCTCCCTGAACAACACATGAAAACTACTCGCCACAGTATTCTGCACCTCATTTACATCATTGGAAATACTTGAAAGTATATCTCCCTTACGTTTATTGTTAAAATAACCTATCGGCAGGGTAGCAATTTTAGCAAACAAATCGGTTCTGATCCTCTTCATAACCGTTGTTTTCATACTTACCAGTATTCTCTGTGAAAGGTATCTGCAGACATTCGAAAAAAAGCATGCAATTACTATTGTAACTGCAACAAATATCAAACCTTGCACAACACCGCTGCGACCGATGGTGCCGGCAAGCTGGTAAGAAAAAAAGTTTTTAAAATATTCAACTGTAAATGAGAACTCCGGCTTGGCCGGAATAGTCGTAATTGTGTCAGCCTCAAAGAGTACAGTCAACAGTGGCCCCAACAGAGCATAATTGACTATTCCAAATATTACAGAGAGAATAGAGAGTACAAGATAACTCGGCCAATATCTCCCATAAGGTTTGGCATACGCCAGCAGTCTTTTGAATATCTTCATTTCAATATATATAACCTGCAAATGTACGAAATAATCGTGAATATCGCCCGGAGTCGAACAATATGCAACAATTCGCTTTTTTAGCTACAATTTGAAAAATTTTTACTTATTTTGCTTAATAATTATTAATAAAATAAAGAAATGAATAAATATTTTGAATTTAACATCAATCCTCTGATATGCCATATCGGAAAAGAGCCCGATAATTTCACAAAGAGAGATATCATCGACTTTGTCATAAAGAATGATATACGTATCGTCAATTTCAGATACGTTGCAATGGATGGCCGCTTGAAAACCCTCAACTTCCCTATTACCAACTACCAGTATTTGGACTCTATCCTTTCATACGGAGAACGCGTTGACGGCTCCAGCCTCTTCCCTTACATAGAGGCAGGATCCAGCGACTTATATGTAATACCAAGATTCTCAACCGCTTATATGGATCCGTTCGCTGAGACGCCGACTCTCGGACTGTTGTGCTCTTATTTCACCAAGGACGGCCTGCCTCTTGAAAGCTCTCCGGAATACACGCTCCGAAAAGCACACAACTCCTTCCACAGGGCTACCGGCTTCAGATTCGAGGCAATGGGCGAATTGGAATTTTATCTTATTGACACTGATGATAATATGTTTCCAATTGAGGACCAGAAAGGTTATCATGAATCTTCACCTTTCACCAAGTTTGAGTCCTTCAGGACTGAAGCGATGAGACTTATCGCCCAGTCAGGTGGAAACATTAAGTACGGCCACTCAGAGGTGGGCAACTTTACCCTTGACGGAAAAATATATGAGCAGAATGAGATCGAATTTCTGGTCAATCCGGTAGAATCAGCTGCAGACCAATTACTTATGGCAAAATGGATCCTCCGTACTCTTGCTTATCGGTATGGCATAGATATTACCTTCTCTCCTAAAATCACAGAAGGCAAGGCGGGCAGCGGACTTCATTTCCATACAAGAATAATGAAAGGTGATCAATCAGTGATGATTGAAAACGGTCGCCTGTCCGATACGGCCCGCACGGCGATTGCAGGCTATATGAAATGCGCTGCAGCACTGACGGCCTTCGGTAATACCAATCCTACATCTTATTTCAGGCTTGTACCTCATCAGGAAGCCCCTACAAGCGTATGCTGGGGTGACAGGAACAGATCTGTGCTTGTGAGAGTTCCACTTGGATGGACCGGAGATACCGATATGCTCGCACAGGTTAATCCGCTCGAAGGTGGAGAAGAGCTAAAAATGCCTAACAAACAGACAGTTGAAATGCGTTCTCCGGATGGATCGGCAGATATATACAATATGATGGCAGGACTTGTCGTAGCAGCCCGTACAGGATTTGAGATGGCTGACGCTCTGAAGGTTGCAGAGTCAACATACGTTGATGTCAATATTCATGATAAGAAAAACGAAACTAAGCTCAATTCACTTGAGCAGCTCCCTTCATCATGTCACGAATCAGCTATGCAATTGGAACGCAACCGCGCAATTTTTGAGGCTGAGGGAGTATTCGCACCGACTTTAATAGACGGGACGATCAACGCTCTCAGAAAATTTGACGATGCCAATATTCGTGAAGAGATCAAAAAGCACCCTGCCATGATGATGGACCTGGTACGCAAATATTACCACTGCGGATAATATTAAACCTGCAACTCATTGATAAAATCGATGAGTTGAGCGGCGAAGTTGGGCCAGGTAAGTTCCTCTTTGAGTTTTTTGATATTTGCGATAAAGACAGTGCGATCCATTGCAAAGTACTTTATGACGCTCCGGGCAATGGCTTCTGCAGAGATTTGCTCCGTCATAAGTCCGACATTGGGCGACACAATACTTTCTGCAAGGCCACCGACATTAGTGGCGATGACCGGAAGCTCGAAATTATAGCAAATAGCTATGATACCGCTTTGGGTTGCAGAACGGTATGGCAGTATGCAGACATCGGCGGCAGAGAAGAATTCCGTAACTTCGTCATCTGAAATATATCTGTTTTGACAAATAATATTTTCAGGGTGTTTGCGCCCTGCAATGAGTTGTTCATACTTTTCAAAACTTCCGTAGCACTCTCCGGCAATAAGCAATTGATAACTCTCATCAAGATAGTCCATTGCTTCGATAAGCAAATCAAGTCCCTTGTAATCTCTGATGAAACCGAAGAATAGAAGAGTCTTCTTTTCAGGGTCCAGACCAAAATGCCTTTTTGCCTCAACCCTGTCAACTTTCGCAGAGAACTGATTATATAGAGGATGGTGCATGAGCTTGGTTGGAATGCTTTTACGCTTTTTATTGGTAACATGCAGAGTAGCTACATCATTCAGTACGGCCTGACTCATTCCGATAAGAGCGTCATTTGCCTTGAAAAACCATCTTGCAAATGGCTTATCGAAGAATTTGGATTCATGAGGAAAGGCATTGTCCACTAAAGTCACAACTTTTATCCCCTTTTTACGCAGTATGCGCGCAACCATCCCCTGTGAAGGGGCGAAATAAGACATCCAGTAACGGAAAAACACCACATCGGGGTGCCATTTGGCAATAATTTTTGCCGCACGGCAATATGAAAAAGGGTTAGCCGTATTTAGCACCGGAAGGGCATCAACTTTAACTGCATTGTCTTCTTCAGTTACATATTGCGTCTTCCCCGGAAAAAGGAAAGAAGGGTATTGACAGGTAAAGGTGTATGCCCTGACCTCATTGGTCTTTGCCAACTCATTCAACAAATTGGCATTAAACTGAGCAATTCCTCCTCTGAAGGGGTAAAAGGTGGATAAAATAGCTACTTTCATGATTAAATAATATATTTACAAGCTTTTGGCAAATGCAAGAAGATCAGGATAATAACCTATAATATCGAGTTCACTGCGATCTTTGTATGCATATTTTGTCCCGACAAGCACCGCCGGGATACCGGCATTATTACCGAATTTAATGTCGGAAGTGGTATCTCCTACCATATAACACTTTTCAAAATCAATCTCGGGAAAGTCCTCTTTAATCTTCATGGCCATACCGATATTAGGCTTGCGGTTGAAACTATTCTTATCGTGGTCGGTGCAACTGTATATCTTGTCAATCCTGCCGCCATGAGCCTCGATTTCACTGCACATATATTCGTTGACATCCTTCAAGTCTCGCATTGACATCAAGCCCCTTCCCACGCCACGCTGATTGGAGACGACAAAGATCCGCGCAAACAGCGGTGAAAGTATCTTCATCGCTTCAAATGTGCCCTCAATAAACTCAAATTCATCCGGAGACTTGACATAATCATCCACGATCTGGACATTGAGCACACCGTCCCTGTCAAGAAACAGAGTATCATATCTTTTGTACTTGCCGTGACGGAAATCCTGCTGCGCAATTGCATAATCTTCCGGAACACCTATGTCTATAAAATATCCATCCGATACAAAACCGCTTAAATATCCGGAATAGACGATATTTTCAAAATAATCCTTTTCCAGTGAGAACCGATCCATAAACTGAGATAACTCCGTTTTGTTGATGATATAGATCCCGGCATTGATCAGACCGCTGTCACAATATTGCTTTTCGGCAAAATAAGTTATCTGATTATTCTTTTTATCCAGGCCTACAGATCCGTAACGACTGAAATTATACATCTTTTTCAAGGCAATAGTTGCCTGCGCACCGGAATTTCTGTGCAGTTCCATCATTTTGGCGTAGTCAACAGTAAAAAAAGTATCACCGTTGAAGACAAAAACATCCTCTTCACGGGCCTCATTCAGAGCTAACTTGACGGCCCCTCCCGTCCCTAAAGGGCTGTTTTCCACCACAATGGAGATTTTAACATCTGTGATTAAGCCGGAAAGCCAGTGTTCGATCTCTTCATGCATATATCCGAGTGAGAGTATAATATGATCAAAACCGGCACCGTCCAGCGTACTGATCAGATAGTACAAAAACGGCTTCCCGGCAACCGGAGCCATACACTTAGGTAAATCCGGTACTACATCACGCAGTCTTGTTCCAAGCCCTCCTGCAAGTATGATACATTCCATATATTATTTCTCTTTGTTCCCAAAAATATTATGCTCCACCATCTCGCAAATGATGTGTCCGACAGTAATGTGACACTCTTGAATGCGCGGAGTGTCGGTAGAGGGCACATTGATCAGGATATCCGAGCAATCCCTCATCTTCCCTCCGGTCGCCCCTGTCATCCCTATTGTCCGTATCTTCTTCTCGCGACATGTCGCAAAGGCATTGAGTATATTTTTTGAATTGCCTGAAGTAGAAAGGCCCACCAAAATATCTCCCTCGGCACCAATACCTTTAATTAATCTCGAATAAACGATGTCGTAACCGAAATCATTGGCAACAGCTGTCATATATGAGGTATTGCAGTGCAGAGCCTCGGATGGCAAAACCTCGCGGTCTATGTAAAATTTGCCTGAAAACTCGGCAGCAAGATGCTGGGCATCAGCCGCACTGCCGCCATTTCCACAAAAATATACTTTTCCGCCCCTGCGGAAACATTCAGTAATGCTCTCAACCGCTTTTTCTATTGCCCGAGAAATATCTCCGCTCTCCAAAAGGCGATTGACCGTTGCTATGTGTTCTTCCAGCCTTTGGCTGATTAATCCGTTGTAGTCCACGATATTAACCCTTGATTACAAAATTCGACATCATATATTTTACCCACATCCATCTTTTCCAATGCCTCTACTACTTTATACCGACTGTTGCCGGGACAATAAAAAAACATAAATCCACCGCCTCCGGCTCCGGAAATCTTCCCGCCTATTGCCCCATTACGTGTAGCGGCATCGTAAATACTGTCAATTAATTCATTAGAGATGTTTCTGGCCATCTTTTTCTTATTAATCCAGCTAATATTCAGAGCTTTGCCCAACTCGGAAAGTTCACCCCTGATCAGGCAATTTTTAATATGAAAAGCCTCGGATTTAACATTGTGCATTGCTTCAAGTGAAGACTCTTTATTATTCTTCACATTATCAACCTGCTCCTTAATGATATTTGAGGAGTCACGCTGTTTGTTTGTGTAAAACAGTACGGTGTTCAGTGCCCACTCCTCCATAATGTTCTGATCGACATTCAAAGGATTGACAATGACTATATCTTCATTTTTAAACTCCATAAAATTTACCCCACCGAAAGTAGCGGCATATTGATCCTGCTTTCCTCCTGCCATATTAAGGTCCTTGCGCTCTATCTCATAGGCATATTTCGCAATATCATACTTCCCCAGCGGAAGATTGAGCCACTCAACAAAAGCTCCCAGAATGGCAACGACCATAGTCGAAGAAGTCCCGAGTCCTGAACCTGTCGGAACATCCATCTTCGTTGTAAGCTCAAAAGAGAGGGGTTTGCCATTATTGTATTTTGCAACAATTGAGTTATAAACTCCGCATTGAAACAGCAACGGTTCTGTAAGCGGCAATTTCGGAACAGAGTCAAACTCAAGCGTTATCCCATCGTTAATGTGGACAAAACGAATCTTCCCGTTATCTAACGGACGTATTGTTGCATGAGCATACAGATCTATCGTCACATTGAGAATAGCTCCTCCGTAGATATCCGAATAGGGCGAAACATCAGTCCCGCCACCGGCTATTCCAAGTCTGAAAGGTGCTTTACTTCTGTATAACATTGTAATCGGATTAATCAATTCAACTTGCTAAGTTAAGCATTTTTATAATTGTTAATCCAGTCTGTCCCAGAAATGTTGAAGCACATCCAGTAAGTCGGTAGAAGAATAACTTACCGTCTCAACAGTATCGTCATTTTTGTTCTTCAACTTAAGTACCATGTCGTACTGCGGGCCTTTAATCTTATCATAAGGCTTCATTGCACCAAGATTGGAAATAGCTCTGAAGGCTGCATCCCTGATGGTCTTATGAACCGTTTGATATGAATGGTTGTATGCTGCCGTGTGGCAAATGGCAACTTTTGTCTCGGCAACTTCTACCTGAGGACCGAACTCTTCTTTTGAGGCAGCGCAGGTGACATCATCGCCGGAAACAAGTACTACAGGCACTCCGAACTGTGCTGCCCAAAGGCCGTTATACGCCTGTTCAGAGAGAGAGACTCCATTGACAGTCAGGTCAACAACATTAAGTGCCATAGTATGGCAAAGTACTCCGCGAGGGTCACATGCCTTCGCATGAGCACCGATAAACATCAAGGCATCATAGCTTTCATCAATGCCATAGACCATAGTAGTAGGACATCCCGGCTTGCGACCCCTGCCCAAATCTGCAACAGGATTGAGCAGTGTCATATCACAATTGATATTGCCTCCATGTCCGTCACGAACAACTATTTCAGTCGCCCCTGCATCCAAAGCTCCTTCAATAGCGGCATTTACCTCTGCCGTCAACTCCCTGCAATTGCGGTCAAAATGTACATGGCCTGCATAAATTTCATCAAATACAACGACTCCGCTGATACCCTCGAAGTCAACTCCAATCATTACTTTCATAGTTTATAATTTAATTATCATACAAAGGTACAACAAAAATAGAGACGCGGCAACGCTGCGTCTCTACCTGTTTGACAAGCTCCGTGACAGTATCGGCTCGAACGGGGGAGGCTCAAAGCCTATAGTGTTCTATAACTGCCGCAGGTCAGGAGCTCTGAATGTTCTAATTATTTAGCTTCCTCAACAACAACTGCAGGGATAACTTTAATAAGTTCAACTCTGAACTTCAAAGTCTCGTTAGGAGCTATGGTTTCGCCGACTCCACGCTCACCGTAACCTAATCCTGAAGGAATCCACAGTGTAATCTCGCCACCTTCGTCAATAAGCTGAAGTCCTTCAGACCAGCCCGGAATAACCTGATTAAGACAAAATTTAACCGATTCACCTCTTGTGTATGAAGAGTCGAATACCTTACCGTCAATAGTACTTCCTTCATAATTTACCTCAACCGTATCAGTAGCAGAAGGTCTAACGCCGTTACCGGCACGTACGACCTGATATTGTAAACCAGTCTCTGTCGTAACAACGCCCTCATTCTTGCCATTCTTTGCAAGGAAAGCTTCACCTTTCTCAACGTTGTTCGCTGCAAGAGCCGCATTTCTCTTATCAAGGAAATCCGTAATAGTTGCATTAACTTCTTGTGGTACAAGCTCAACACCTTCAATAGCGTCTTTCATTCCCTTGTAAACTTCACTCATGTTAAGATCACCGAAGTTACCCATCTTGATACTCATACCAAGTGAATATCCTATGGCATTACTTACTGAGTCCACCTGAGCCTTGGAAATACCTTTTGGCTGAGGGCTGGTTTGTTTAACTGAAGGAGCACATGATGCAACAAGAATAATACCTGCTGCAAACAGAGAGACGATTTTAAATTGTTTCATTTTATAAGTTTTTAAATATTAATTTTTCGTTTGAGGGTGCAAAGGTAATATTTTTATTTACATTAGCTTGCATAAAGGCAAAGTTTAAATAACAATCTTGCACCGACATTTGCATCCCATTCGTCTTCACCGGGTCCAACCTCACACAGATCAAATCCGATGATCTCACGGGAAGATGCCACTCTGTGCAGAAGATAATCGGCCTGATTATAGCTTAACCCTCCGGGAACGGGAGTTCCCGTATTCGGGCACAAGTCGGGTGAAAGTCCGTCAACATCAAAACTGATATACACTTTATCCGGCAGAGTATCAATTATCCTGTCACATATCTCCTTCCACGTACCTCCATCGAAAAGGAAGTTTGAAATCTCCATATCCGGGAAGAATGTAATTCTGTCGTCCTTCTCTATCAGGGCACACTCCTGCTCGCAGAAATCCCTTTGGCCTACCTGGCAAATGCGACTCACCTGCGGAATATCATGCAGTACATTATACATTATTGATGCGTGTGAATATTTAAAACCCTCGTAGGCGTGCCTCAGATCGGCATGTGCATCGATATGCAAAATACCGAAATCTTCATATTTTGAAGCAAGAGCCTGAATATAACCGTATGGCACACTATGCTCTCCTCCAAGCAAGGCAACAATCTTACCATCTTTTATACATGCCTCTGCACTCTTGCGAACCCACTCATTGAGCAAGTTGGAAGCCTTGTTAACCTTCTCTATATCCTTTGCAAGGTCATCCTGGCCATATCCACTTGCAAGAGAGTTAATTACTGATTCACTAACGGCGCGGGACTTTTCATTGAGCTTTATTATCTCTCGATTGAGAGGCTCAGTACCAATCTTCACATTCCAAGCCTCATCCACATTGACGTCAAAAAGGTCTATCTGTAAAGAGGCATCAAGTATTGCCTGTGGAGCATCATGTGTTCCTGCCCGATACGAAGTTGTTACATCCCACGGTACGGGAATGATGATAATCCTGGATTCATCAAAAGAATATGGAAGACCGAAATAATTGCCATTTGCCACTCCAATATCGTTTGGATCGAAATTTGCCATATAAATAATATTTTTGTTAAAAAAATTTTGCAGTATTAAAACTATTCTTTGTAACTTAGTCGAACAAAGGTAACTAATTTTCATCTATGGATATCAGTTCTGAAGAACTACATTTAAAGTTAAAACAATTTTTTGGATTCGACTCTTTCAAGGGAGAACAGGAAGCTGTCATCCACCACTTATTACGCGGCAATAATGCTTTTGTGTTAATGCCTACCGGTGGTGGCAAGTCGTTGTGTTACCAGTTGCCGGCGCTGTGTTTGCCCGGCACCGCGATTGTAATCTCACCTCTTATTGCCTTAATGAAAAATCAGGTGGATGCGATCCGCGGTTTTATTCAAAATGACGAGGGAACCGCCCATTTTTTGAATTCTTCTCTCAATAAGTCACAGATTCAGGAAGTCAAGGAGGATGTGATGGCAGCCAGAACCAAGCTGCTCTACGTGGCTCCGGAATCCCTGACCAAAGAAGAGAATATCCAATTTCTCAAACAGGTACATATCTCATTTTACGCAGTTGACGAAGCACACTGTATCTCGGAATGGGGCCACGATTTCAGACCGGAATACAGACGTATCAATCAAATTGTCAGCGAGATAGGCAAAGCTCCAATCATTGCCCTCACTGCCACGGCCACTCCGAAGGTACAGGCTGATATTCAGAAGAATTTAGGCATGATTGATGCAAAAGTCTTCAAATCCTCCTTCAACAGGGAGAATTTGTATTACGAAATAAGGGACAAGGTCAACCCTAAAAAGGAGATTATCAAGTTTATAAAGGAGAACCCGGGCAAGAGCGGCATCATTTACTGCCTCAGCAGAAAGAAAGTGGAAGAGTTGGCAGAGTTGCTCAATGTCAACGGGATTAAAGCTCTTCCTTACCATGCCGGAATGGACTCGGCCACAAGAAGCGGCAATCAGGACAAATTTCTGATGGAAGAGGTGGATGTGATAGTAGCCACCATAGCATTCGGTATGGGTATCGATAAGCCGGATGTCAGATTTGTGATTCACTATGATATTCCCAAGAGTCTGGAAGGGTACTATCAGGAGACCGGGCGTGCCGGAAGGGATGGGAAAGAGGGACAGTGCATAGCATTTTACAGTTATAAAGATATCCAGAGGCTGGAAAAGTTCATGCAGGGCAAGCCTATTTCCGAACAGGAGATTGGAAAACAGCTCCTTATGGAAACCGTGGCTTATGCAGAGTCAAACCAGTGCCGCAGAAAGATACTGCTCAACTACTTCGGCGAAGATTACGAAAAAGACAACTGCGGCTGCTGCGACAATTGCCTGTATCCCAAAAAACAGTTTGACGGACAGGAAGATATGCTTACGGTTATTGAGCTTATCCTCTCTCTGAAAGAGGAGTTTAAGGCCGAATATCTCGCAAGTATTATTGCCGGAGTTTCCAATTCCATCAT